>JACPFE010000383.1 GCA_016183145.1 Deltaproteobacteria bacterium
GTCAACGTAAACATTTCGAGGGTACGGCCGAAGATTCCCAGCCGCGCCAAGGGGAATGAAATGGATGTCAGCACCACGATGATCCTTCGGCGCTGCTCAGGACAAGTTTACACGCAGGTGTTGAATCGCGGCGGCCGGAGCGTCAATAGTCCGGCTGATCGGCTGTCATAGTCTGACGATCTAAGCGAGCCGTTACCGAGATAGGCCGCAGGTCGTTAGGGAGATAGGCCGCCGTATTCGGCAGCGTTTGTCGGCCAGCAGGTTGTTGACAAGTTCGAGTAGCTGGCGGATATTGCAACCGATTTGGAAAAGGTTTGTAGAGCCGCATCAGGAGATAGGCCGACCGGCTTTTTTCGCCGCCTAATGCGGGTCACTTAATAGTTGAACTAAACCGCTGCGCGGTGGCGGTTGCCGTGCGGGGTTTACTGCTTTTTGTCCGCTGCTGTTTTTCGCCTCTTTTCTCTTAGCTCCAAGTCTCTCCCCAGTTTTCTGGTTTGCGTGATAGTCTCGCTCCCAAATTTAATCCAAGGAGGGTTTTATATGGGAGCACTTCGGACCAAGATGATCGAGGAGATGAGGCTGCGCAACTTCGCGTCGAGGACGCAGAAGTCTTACCTGGCGGTGATGGTGGGGCTGGCCAAGCACTATCGTCAGTTTCCGGATCAACTGACGCAGGAGCAGATCCGCACCTATCTGTTGCATCTCCAGGAGCGAGGCTTATCGAGCAGTTCGCAGAACGTGGCGATCTCGGGGCTACGGTTTTTCTATCAGCAGGTTTTGGGCTGGAACGAGGCCCAGCTGTTCTTGCCACCGAGAAAAAGGACGTGGCGTTTGCCGGAGGTGTTAAGCCCCAGGGAAGTGGAGCGATTGCTGGGCGCCGCCGTCAAGCTCAGAGACCGCTGTTTACTGATGACCGCTTATGCGGCTGGACTTAGGGTCACTGAGCTAATCCACCTCAAACTCAGCGAGATCGATCCCCAGCGGATGATGAGTCGGGTGGAACAGGGCAAGGGGAAAAAAGACCGCTACACGATTCTCTCCCAACGGCTGCTCGGCGAGTTGAGAAGGTATAAGCAAGCCTATCAACCGGTGAGTTGGGTGTTCTTTGGTAAAACCAGAAATGATCCCCTGCACATCACTGCCGCGCAGAAAGTCTACAACATAGCCAAGCAGAAAAGCGGTATTGAAAAAGGCCACGGCATCCACACGCTTCGCCACTGCTTTGCCACGCACTTGTTAGAAGCCGGGGTGGATCTGGTGACGATTAAGACGCTGTTGGGCCATAACTCGCTTCAGAGTACCCAGCGTTATTTGCAAATCCGCCAGCCCAAGCTCGGCTCCACCGCCAGCCCCTTGGACTTGCTCGATCTGCGCGACCCTTCGCTGTAGCCGGGCGCCCTCATGGTGCCGTCCAGCCACAAGCTGGCGGCAGGAGAAAAAAGGGCGCGCCCCGAGCTGGCCGATATCTTTCGCAGCCACGGGGAGAGCTACCGCAAGACGCATTGCTTACCCGCCTCCCATCTCAAGGTGATGCGGGCCGTGGAGGCCTGCCGCACCGCTGAGATGGGAGGGCATCTCAAGCAGTGCGATACTTGCGGCTTTGAGCACCCGAGTTATAACTCCTGCCGTAACCGCCACTGCCCCAAGTGCCAGTCGCTGGCCAAGGCCAAGTGGTTGGAGAAGCAAAGCTCTGAGCTTTTGCCGGTGGGATATTTTCATCTGGTGTTCACCTTGCCGCATCTTCTCAACCGCTTGATTCTCGCCCACAAAAAGATTTTCTTTAGCCTGCTCTTTAAAGCTGTCAGTGAAACCTTGCTGGAGTTTGGCCGCACCCGTCTGAAGGGAACCGTCGGGATCATCGCCGTCTTGCATACCTGGGATCAAACGCTCAAAGACCATTTTCATCTCCACTGTCTCATCCCCGCAGGCGCTCTGTCCGTGGATCACAGCCGCTGGATTGGAGCACGGCCCAACTTTCTGTTTCCAGTCAAAGCTCTGAGCCGGGTGTTTCGGGGAAAGTTTCTCGATCTGTTAAAGCAGGCCCTCAACCAAGGAAAAATCCCGCCCCCAAGCCAAGAACTCAAAGCGCTGGGTAAAAAGAACTGGGTGGTCTATGCCAAAAAGCCTTTCGGCTCCCCCCAAACCGTCCTTGACTACCTCGGCCGCTACACCCACCGCGTGGCTCTGTCCAATAACCGGATCCTCGCTGTCGAAAACGGCCAGGTCACATTTAGCTACCGGGATCGAAGAGACAAAGACCGGCTGAAATCAATGACCCTCGATACCCAGGAGTTCATCCGCCGCTTTCTCCTCCACGTCCTCCCCGACGGCTTCATGCGTATCCGTCACTTCGGCTTTTTGGCCAACCGCACCAAAAAACACGCTCTCCCTCAATGCCGAAAGCTGTTGGGACTCAATCCCGCTTTGCCCCAAATCCCCCAAAAATCAGCCCAGGATATTTTGCGGGAACTCACGGGTATCGATCTTAGTCGCTGCCCGCGTTGCCAGAACGGAACGATGATCGTCGTCGGTGAGCTGTCTCGGATATCATCCTCAGCTCCATGGGATTCTTCATGAGAAAGACTTTTTCGCTCTTAAACCCCTTTAACTCTCAACCTGCCCTCTTCGCACGGGTGTGCCTGCCTGGGCGAAGAACTGACTCCCAAACCGCATGGCGCCGTGGAAATCACGCAAAATCTGTCGGTATCGATCTCAACCGCCTCCCACTTCTCGAACTATCGCCAACCCAGCACCACACTCGGCACCGCTGCTCCACTTTACAAAACGCATAGCCGCAACGTCCGTGCGGCTCCGCGGTTTAGTCCAACACGTTCCTTCGACTAGGCTCAGGACAGGTTTATCCCCCTGCCGCCATCTCGGCGATTTCTCTGGAACTTGATTACCTCCAAGCTTTGAGGGATAAAACGCTATACGTTAGGTTACGGAAGGCGCATTGCACGAACTAACAGCGTCGAGTTTCCGGGGAAACGAGTTTCAGTATCGCTGGGGTCTTGCGGCACTGCTGCTGGAGGCCGAAATGCCAATCGAAGTAAAACCGAGGTCCAGTGTGTTCAGGTGGACGGCCGTCTGGACCGTTCTCTCCTTCGCCTCGCTCTCGTACGCTCAGCCCTCACCGCAAGGATCGTATACGCCGTCGCAGGCGGAATTTGACGCGCTTGCTGAGTGTCAGCGGACCGTTCTCGGTGCAGACAAAAGGATTAGATCATTGACATATGACATACTCTATGGGCAGTGGTTGATCGTGGACGAGAGAGCGGACGAAATTATCAGCTGTCTCGTTGAAAGGCACGGGTGGATCGGGCTGAGCGCGCCAGATGGGCGTCGTGGTGCTCGACCGCCTCGCTAGTTGTCACCTAAGTGGCTCTGTCATAAACGACGTCGGTGAGTACCAGGCTTCGTTATTGCATTTTCACCTAACTATCCGCTTCAGACCGATCGCCAACGGCGCCGGCTGAGCGTTGCGTTAGACGATCCAAGAAACTTCAGCTATACATGAGCTGTGGCCGAACGAAAGCTTCCTGACGACCCTCTATCGTTCATCCGAGAGTGCATTCACGGCGGTCGGATTCTTTGGTCTTACCATGTCAACATGCGACTGGGACAGAGGTTCATTGCCCGTGAGACGATCATCCACGCAGCCAAGAGTTATGAGGTAATCGAAGAGTACCCAGAAGACAAATACTTTCCGAGCTATTTGCTCTTGGGACGAAGGGGTGAGGAGGTGTTTCACGTCCTGTTTGGTGCAGATATGGAAGGGCAGAATGTTCGGGTCGTCACGGCGTATTATCCCAGCCCGGAAGAATGGGAAGCGGATCTGAAGACGCGAAGGAGGTCCCTATGAAGTGTACAGTCTGCGGCGCACGCATGCAGCCAATCACCACCGATTTGCCATTCAAATTGTCAGAAGAACGCATTGTCATCTTGAAGCAACTGCCGGTCTTGCAGTGCGGAGCATGCCGCGAGTATCTCATCGAAGATACTGTCATGGCGCGCATCGACACCCTGCTCGGTCGAGCAGACAGCACCGCCGAGCTTGAAGTGATCCGCTATGCTGCCTGAGAGCTGCGTCTAACCAATCCGCGTCACCTGTCGGCTGACCGCAGGTGAGCGGTGCGTTCGCCGCCGTCCTTTCCTCACGCCATCGCAAACTGTTTCCGCTTGAACGATTTGTCCGCCAAAGGACGGATCAGCCTCAAGTTTCCGCCATAGGACGGACCAGCCTCAGATTATTTGGCTGGGCTTGGCTGAAACGGCTTGAACGATTTGAACGTCTGGAACGGCGCTTGGGTTTACTCCGTCCTCGCCCGCTCTTCTTTCCTCGGATCTGCCGCGCCGCTCGCTTTTCCTTGCTTGACCGTGATCGCCTGAACCACACCGGCCACGCCGCGTTCTCTCACGTTATGCCCGCGCCGCTCCAACGACCTTTTGGCTTCTGCGGGGATGTCCGCCTCGGCGATGAGATTGTCCGGCATCCATTGGTGATGAATACGCGGCGAGCCAACGGCTTCTCTTACCGGCATTTGAAAATCGATCAGGTTTAGAATCGTCTGCAAGGTCGCGCTGATGATGCGCGGCCCACCGGCGCCGCCCACGACGGCCTCCGGACGCTCGCCCT
Organism: Deltaproteobacteria bacterium; assembly: GCA_016183145.1. Classification (GTDB taxonomy): domain Bacteria; phylum Desulfobacterota; class Binatia; order UBA9968; family UBA9968; genus JACPFE01. The sequence goes on from JACPFE010000383.1 coordinate 4,637, forward strand.
GTAAGATGATTGTCGGCGCCATGCTGCTCAGCGGCCTTTTTTTCGGCTGCAAGGCATTGGCTTCGTTGCCGGTGAGGCCGTAGACATTGCCGCTCGGATGAATCGCGAAATCATCCATCGTGTTGTTCATTACGACGCCGGTCCTGGGCGCGAGCAGTTTCGAGCCGAAGCGGGTGTTGACCGACTGCGTGCAGGCCACCGCGTTGCCGAAGCGGTCGACGACGCTGAAGTGCGTCGTACCGCCCTGCTCCGCCTTGAAATTGACCAGACCGTAGAACTTGGGAGGCTGGGTCTTCACCGGCGAGATGCGCCCGCGAATCCACGCCGCGTAATCCTTGGACGTAAGCATCGCCAGCGGCGCCTTGACAAAATCCGGGTCGCCCAGATACTGCGCGCGGTCGGCAAAAGCATGCTTCATCGCCTCGGCGAGCAGTTGGAGATAGGTTCCCTCGTTGTGGGGCAGCTTATTTAATTGATGCGCCTCGAGCACGTTGAGCATTTGCAATATCGCGACGCCGCCGGAGCTCGGCGGCGGCATGGCGATGACGGTCCGTTTGCGGTACTGACCGATCAGCGGTTCGCGCCACACTGGCTTATAGTTTTTGAGATCCTCAAGAGTCAAAACGCCGCCTTCTTTCTTAACCGTGTCGACAATCGACTGGGCGATCCAGCCTTGATAGAAGACTTCCGCCCCTTGAGACGCAATGGCCTTCAAAGTCTCGCCAAGCTCCGGCTGGCGGATCAGTTCGCTCTCGGCGGGCACCTGGTCCTTTGGCAAAAAGACCCTCCCGATGTCGGGAAATTTTCTCATCGTCGCCTGCTGGCGCTCGATGGCGAAGCGCAGGGCCGCTTCAAGCGGAAAACCTTCCGTTGCGTACTTGATGGCAGGGGCCGCAAGCGCTTGCAGCGGCAAACTGCCGAAGCGTTTGAACGCCGCCAGCAAACCCGCCACCTCTCCCGGCACGGCCACCGCCAATCCTCCGGTGAGGCTGAGGGACGACACCGGTTTGCCGTCTTTCATGTAGAGTTCTTTGCGCGCGCCCTCCGGCGCGGTCTCGCGAAAATCGAGGGCGTGGGCTCGCCGCTCTTTGGCGTCGTAGATCACCATAAAACCACCGCCCCCCAGCCCCGACGACGCCTGATCGACCACCGAGAGCGCGAAGGCCGTGGCAATCGCGGCGTCCATCGCATTGCCGCCGCGTTCTAGAATTTCCATACCGGCCTTGGTGGCGAGCGGGCTATCCGACACAACCAGGCCGGAAGCAGTGCGCTGGGCAAAACTGAGATCTGCGACGCCGAGAAGATTAAAAAAGACGACGACCGTGAAAATAATTCTAGATTTGAAGAAAATTCGCATAAGAATGGCTTTCTGTCTAATGGTTTATAGGTGGATTTGCAACTGACTCACTCCCGGTTTGAAGCTGGGATCTTGCCCGCAGACGGCCCAAAGCCAACAGCAATCGTCCGACCTCGCCACATGAGTGAGTCACCCTGAGCGACGGCGAAGGGTCTCGGCGAAGACCCCGATTTCCTAGACGCGGCTTTCTCTTGCCAATCAGAATTCCATATTCCATATTGGCTCTGCGACGAAACGCTGCGGCGCGGCGATCGACGACCCACCATGCAAACGATCCTGGGGCCATTTCATCCGTACCTGGAAGACGCGCTTACGGATGAAATCCAGAAATATAAAAAGGACGATTCCCTTTGCCCTCTTCTTATTCTGGTCCCTTCGGATGCGCTCAGGCGCCGGCTAAAAATTGTCCTCGCCCGCGAACGCGGCCTCTCGTTGGTGAATCTCGAGCTGCTGACTTTTTCCCAGCTATCCTTGAAGCTTTTCGCGGAGGTCAACGGTTCACAAGCCCCGGTTCTGCGCGACGATCTCTTTTTCGAAGAAGTGCTGCGCCAGCTTATCCGCGGACGCCAGCCGGGGGCCGAAGCCTTCGCCGCAATCGAAGAGCGCGCCGGCGGCTGCGCGGCGCTGTGGCAGACGCTGCGGGATCTACGCGACGGCATGGTCGATCCCGGACTCGCGCTCGAAGCCCTACGCGAGGGTCAATTCACCCGTAAAACCAACGAGCGAACCGCTGATCTTTTAGTCTTGCTGCATACTTTCCTGAGTTTTTGCGCCAGCCAATCGATCGGCAGTCACGCGAATTTGGACCGGCTGGCGGCGGCGCAAGCGCCCGGCTCTACTTTTCTCCGCCGGTTCGCCCAGGTTTTCTACTACGGTTTTTACGACCTCACACAGGTTCAGATCGAGCTTTTTCACGCGGTCGCGCAAAACCATCCGACGACGCTCTTTTTTCCGCTGCTCCCGACACGGCCGGGCCACGATGCTTGGAGCTTCGCCGAGCGCTTTTACGAGCGCCATGTCCAGGGCTACAACACGGCGCCGGCCGCGGAACTGATCGGAGCTAACGGCGCGTCGTTACCCCTTACGCTCCGGCTCTTCGATGAAAACACCGAGCGCGCTTACGCCGAGGGGCCGCAGTCGTGGCGCTGCACGGTTGCGAATGCTTTTGGTATCCACGATGAGATCGCCGCCGTCGCCAAAGAAATCCTTCGGCTCGCCGATGAGGAACGCTTTGCGTTTAATCAAATCGGCGTCGTCGCCCGGAGCCTCGAAACCTACGGGCCGGCGATCAAAGAACTCTTTTACGAGCACCAAATTCCCATAACCGGCGCCATCGAAGAACCGCTGGGGCAGTTTCCGCTGATCAAATCGGTCACTCTGCTGTTGAATTTGCCGGCGAAAGACTTTCTACGCTCCCAGGTCATCGACCTGATTTCTTCGCCCTATTTCAAAATCGAAAATTTCACCGCGGAAAAAGATTGGGCGCGGCCCGACTTGTGGGATCTGGCGACCCGCGAACTGGCGATCACCAAAGGCATCCACGAGTGGCGCCGGCTGCGCAACTATACCCATCGCGACATCGTGATCTCGCAACTCTCCGGCGACGACGAGGCGCGGGTCATTCGCGTCAACGCGGCGCAGCTTCGCTGCCTGGCCGAGATCGTCGAGGGTCTCGCCGCCGACCTCACGGCCTTGGCGCCGTCCGCATCGTGGAGCTTTTATGCCGAGACCTGGAAAGAGCTTCTTGAAAAGCACCTGGGCATTGCAAACGCAGGCCAGGCGCCGGCAGAGAGCACCGAGGAGCCGTTGCGTGAAAAAATCCTCGCCATCCTGGAGCAGCTCGCCGGCCTGGACGCCATCGGCAATCAGGTTTCCTTAAGCGAATTTAGCCACACCTTTCAGCACTGGTTGGAGCGTTCGAGCATCGCCGCGGCCTCCGGCAATAACGACGGCGTCGCGGTGCTGAGCGCCACCGCCGCCCGCGGCCTTTGTTACCGCGCGCTTTTCATCGTCGGTCTGAACGAAGGAATCTTTCCCCGCACGATACGCGAAGACGCTTTTTTGCGCGACCGCGACCGGGAGATTTTAGAGCGTGACCTGGGCTACAAGATCAATCAAAAGTTGGCGGCCTTCGACGAGGAAAAGCTTTTGTTCACCCTTCTGGTCGGCGCCGCGCGCGAGCGGCTCTACTGTTCTTTTCAACGCGCCGACGAGGGCGGCCGGGGGCTGGCGCCCTCGTGGTACTTAAGCGATCTCGAGCGCGCGCTCGGCCGCCCGCCGACGATGCCTCTTAGCAAGATAACCATTCCGCGCAGCGCGCTGGAGAAGTCCGCGACCCCGCCCTTCGACCGCGAGGAATTCTTGTCACCCGAAGAACTCATCATTCGGCTCAGTTTGGCAGGTAAAGATCCCACACCTCTGGTCGAAGGTTTCGCGCTGGCTCCGGCCCTCTATAAGCAAGGACGCAAAGCGGTCGCGGCGCTCGATCAGAGCAGCGAACGGCTAGGCGGCTACGACGGCGCTACCGGTCCGCTCAGCGAATATTGGGACCATTTTTCTGAGCGCGGCCTCTCGCCCACAGCGCTCGAAACCTACGCCCGTTGCCCGTTTCAATTTTTCGCGCGCCACGTACTTGGCTTGGAGCGGCTTGAGCGCCCCGAGGAGATATCGGGTCCCAGCGCCGCCGAATTCGGCGAGCTCGGCCACGCGATTCTATCCGGCGTTTATCAAATCTTGATTGAACAAGGCTTCTTCGACGGCAAAGCCGCGCCGATCAGCCTGGAGTCAACCTTGGCCTCGGTCGCGCAGCAGGTATTCGCCGAATACGAAAGGAACAATCCCGTCGGTTACGCGCTCACCTGGGACGACCTCAAAGAGCGGCTCACGCAAATGCTCCGGCAAGTGATTGAACGGGACCTCGAGGAACTCTCGGCCTCCGGTTTCAAACCGGTAGGCCTGGAGACCGAAACCACCGATCGGCTCGCGATGGATTGGCCCGTGCCGTCCAAAGGCATGACTATTCGCGGCCGCATGGACCGCATCGACTGCGATCCGGCAACTGACCGGCTGCGCGTGATCGATTACAAGTTCAAGCTCGGCGCAAACCCGGCCACAGCGGATAAGAATCTCTATCGCGCCGCTCTGCGCGGCGAACGCTTGCAGCCGCCGTTTTATTGTCTGCTTGGGCGGCGGTGGGCCGATGACCATAACCGAAAGCCCGCCGATCAGCAGGTGGAGGCCAAGTTTTATTACCTCGCCCCGCGTTGGTCCGACGGGCCGCTGGTGGTGGCGGAGTTTGGCGCGGCCGGTCTTAGCGGTGATCTCGGAGCCGCAGTCAAACATACCATCGCTCATCTTGCCACGGGCATTCGCCGTGGCGATTTTTTTATTCAGCGCGGCGAGCACTGCCAGCACTGCGATGTCGCGGAGATTTGCCGTAAGAACCATCCGCCGAGCCTGTGGCGCGCGGAGAATGATCCAGCGACCCGGCCGCACCGAGAATTGCGCGGCAAAGATCTCAAGAAACTATGAGCGCCAGTCCGAACGAGATCGATCTCCTCGACGCCGCCGAACGCGAGCGCGCCACCGCCACCTTCGACCGCAACCTCGTGGTCACCGCCGGCGCCGGCACCGGCAAAACCACGCTTTTGGTCGACCGGCTCGCGCATCTGCTGCTGCGCAACCCCGACCCGCTGCGCATCACCGAGATCGTCGCGCCCACGTTCACCAACAAGGCCGCCAACGAGATGAAGCTCAGACTGCGGGAGCGGTTGCAATCCTATCTCGCCGCGCGGCTTGACCAGGAGCCGGCGAGTGACGTCGAGCGCGGCGCCAAAAGAGAAGTCGCATCGTTGATCGCGCGCTATCAGCTTTCCAAGGACGATCTCGACCGCCGCGTCCACGATGCCTTGCGAAACCTCGAGCGGAGCGACATCGGCACGATCCATAGTTTCGCGGCGACGCTGCTGCGCCTCGATCCGCTCGAAGCCGGCATCGATCCGCAGTTCCGCGAAGACGACGGCAAACAATTCGACCGGTTGTTCGACGAGCGCTGGGACCTCTGGCTCGGCGAGGAACTTACGCTCAAAAGCATCCACGCCGAGCAATGGCGAATCATTCTCGGCAAGCTCGCCCTCGATCAGGTCAAAGCGCTGGCAAAATCGTTCGCCAACGAAACCGTCGGGATAACACCGGATCGGGGCTCTTCGAAAACGTTTCCCCAGGCATTGCAAGATTGGCTGGCCGGATTGGAGGCTAAGGCCGCGGCGCTCAGCGAGCGCCATCCGGAAGATCGGATGAACGAAAAGCTCGCGCGCGCGGCGCTTGAAGTCATTCGAGCGTGCCGCCAGAGCGCGGCGGCAACCCATGGCGATACGGAGACGGAATCGTTGCTTCGGGAAAAATCGATCAACCGAAACCTCAAGGGCTGGTCGGAACAGGATGTCGCCGAAGCTCAGGACCTGGTGCGCGCGGCCAGGGGCCTGCTCCAGGTGGACGGCGAGCTGTCGGCCCTGCTCTGGACGCTGCTGGTTCCCTTCGCCGAAACATTTCGGCAATTTTTCGTCCACCAAGGATTTGTCTCTTTCGACGGTTTGCTTATTCGCGCGCGCGACCTGGTGCGCGATCATCTCCAGGTGCGCGCGGAACTCAAGCGGCGCTACCGCTCGATCTTGATCGACGAGTTTCAGGACACCGATCCGATCCAATATGAAATCCTGCTCTACCTCGCCGAGCAGCAGGGCCGACCGGCAAAGGACTGGCGCGAGGTCAGGCTCACGCCGGGAAAGGTTTTCGTCGTCGGCGATCCGAAACAATCGATCTACGCCTTTCGCCGCGCCGACATCGAGGCTTACCTCGAAGTCGTCGAGAAAATCATCAAGGCGCAGGACGGCATCGAATGCCGGCTCACCACCAACTTCCGCAGCAACGCGCAAATCCTCGAGGTCGTAAACGGCATTTTCACATCACTCATCGAGGCGCGGAACGGCATCCAACCGCCCTACATCGCCATTCACCCGGCGCCGGGCCGGAGCGGTGCGAGCGGCGCCTTACCCAAGGTGATCGTCCGCAAAATCGTTGCCGGCGATGACGAACTGAACGCGGAGAAAGCCCGCCGGCTCGAAGGCGAAAGCCTGGCGCTCTGGCTCAAAGACGAAATCCTGGGTAAAACGGCGGTCCTCAACGCCCGCGGCGAAGAAATTTACGCCCAACCCAAAGACGTCGCTCTGCTGTTCCGCAAGCTGACCGACATTCATGACTACCTGGAGCCGCTGCGCCGGCAGGGGATTCGCTACGTCGTCGAGGGCGAGCGCCATTTTTACGCCGCCAAAGAAATCATCGACGCCGTCAACCTGTTGCGCGCCGTCGAAAATCCCCACGACCGATTGGCCCTGGTCGGCGTGCTGCGCTCGCCGTTGGGCGGATTGACCGACCGTCAGATCTATGACCTGCACCGAGAAAACCTTCTCGACTACCGCAAGGCAAGCGGCAAGAAAGAATTCGCGCCCGCTCTCACCGAACTCTACCAGACGCTGGCGCGGCTGCACGCGGAGACTCGAGTGTTGCCGGTCGGCGCGGCCGTCGCTCATATCTTTGCGAGTCTGCCCATCAAGTTGCTCGCGGCCTGTTATTTCCACGGCGAGCAAGCGGTTGCCAATCTGGAAAAGCTCAGACAGCAGGCCGAGCTGCTGGGGCATGAAGGCTTGACCACGCTCAAAGAAGCGATCCGCCAACTACAAGAGCGCGTGCTCGGAGTGAAAGAAGAAGGCGAGAGCGTGCTCGCCGAGGAAAATCTCGACGCGGTGCGCATCATGAGCATCCACAAAGCCAAGGGGCTGGAATTTCCCATCGTCGTCCTGGCCGGGTGCCAGGCCGGAACAGAGGCGCGCCAGAGCGCCGAAGCGGAAGCGCTGTTCGATTGGTCGAGCGGCCTCACCGGCATGCGCGTCGGTGCGCTCTGCGATCTGGCCGGTCTCTACATTACCGAGAAGGCCAGAGTGAGAGCCGCGGAGGAACAAAAGCGCGTGCTTTACGTCGCCATGACCCGCGCCCGAGAACACCTTATCGTCTCCTGCGTGCCAACCGGGCGGCGGTCGGGCGGCAGTTTTCTTTCCATGCTGGACGATTGCTTTACCGGGGAACTCGATACCGCCGAAGCGTCCAAGCGCGTGCAAATCGGCGGCGGCGCAGTCGACATTCAAGTGGTATCGGCGCGGCTCTCGGCTCCTGGCAGAGCCAAGAGCAAACCCAAAGGCGGCAGAAGAAAACTTGCGTGGCGGCCCTTTATCGATCGCTGGACGCGCCGGCGCGAGCGATACCGGTCGATTATGAACCAGCCGCCCTTCGTGACGCCGACGCTTTTGCAGGAAAAAACTATGGAATTGAGCGAGGCTGTGCGGCAGCGTCCGCGTGCCGGACTCAAGCGCAC
>JACPFE010000384.1 GCA_016183145.1 Deltaproteobacteria bacterium
CGCCGCGCTCCCACACCCGCATCTTCACTTCCGCCGGGTTGATAATTTTAATGAATTCCGTGTTGACCCGCTTGGGAAAGAACGGGTGATGCTCGAACTTCGGCCCGATCTTTGCCAACTCCAGCGAATCGATATCGTCGAGGAAGAGCACGCAGTGCGGATTGCCCATCGAGACGCAGGTAACCTCGTAAGTCGCGCCGTCCACGGTCAACGGGTAATTGATAATCCGACCTTCGGCTCCTACGGGTATCTTGCGCCCCTCGAGGATCGGCTCGCCCATGTCGACCTCGACCATTTCCCCGACGATGCGCGGGCGAATGATGCCCGCCAGCGTTTCGATTTCGAGATCGCGTTTTTTGGTGATGCCATGATCGTAGACGTACTTGGCGAAACAGCGGATGCCATTGCCGCACATCTCCACCTCACTGCCGTCAGCGTTGTAAATCGCCATCTTGAAGTCGGCGACCTTTGAAGGATGGACGGTTAAAAGCTGATCGGCGCCGATGCCGAAACGCCGGTCGCAGAGCTTCTCCGCAACCGCCCCGAGATTCGGCACATCCTTCTTAAGGCAGTCCAGAAAAATGAAGTCGTTGCCCGCCCCGTGCATCTTAGTGAACTGCAATTCCATTTTTTCAAACCTTCGGACGGGCGTATTGCCATACACCCCTACAACAATTCTTCATTGCAGCGCCGGCGGAATCACTTCGCCGTTGATCAGGTCGTCGAAGCTCTCCCGCTTGCGGACAACGTAATATCGGTCGCCGTCGACCAGCACTTCGGGCGGCTTGGGATGGGAATTGTAATTGGAAGCCATGGTGAAGCCGTAAGCGCCGGCGCTCATGACCGCCAGGAGATCGCCGCGTTTTGGCCGGTTGATTTCTCTGTCTTTGGCGAAAAAGTCGCCGCTCTCGCAGATCGGCCCGACCACGTCGGCGACGATCTTCTCGGCTCGGGTCTCCACCACCGGTTGAATCGCCTGGTAGGAGCCGTAAAGCGCCGGCCGGATGAGGTCATTCATGCCGCCGTCGACGATGACGAATTTTTTCGCCTCGGTCTCCTTGACGAATTGGACTTCGATGAGCAGGATGCCGGCATTGCCGACGATCACCCGGCCCGGCTCCAGAATCAGCGTGATGTCGAGACCCTCCAACCCCCGGATGATCGCCCTGGCATATTCGTCCGGCAGCGGCGGCGTTTCGTCGTGGTAATTGATGCCGAGCCCGCCGCCGAGGTCGAGATAGCGTATCTGAGCCCCCTCCTTCTTTAGTTCACCCACCAACACGCGGTCCAGATACTCGCGCACCTTGGCCAGCGCGTCGACGAAGGGGGAAACCGAGGTGAGCTGGGAGCCAATGTGGCAATCGACGCCGACCACGTCGATGTTCTTCAACGCGGCGGCCCTTTTGTACGTCTCGATGGATCTCTGGATATCGACGCCGAATTTGGCTTTTTTCATCCCTGTCGAGATATACGGATGGGTTTGCGGATCGACGTCGGGATTGATGCGCAGGCTGATCGGCGCTTTCTTGCCGACGCCGCTGGCGATCTCGTTGAGCGCGACCAGCTCCGGCTCGGATTCGACGTTGAACATCAGGATGCCGGCATTGAGCGCGTACTCGATCTCCTCCTTTTTCTTGCCGACGCCGGAAAAAACGATCTTTTTCGGATCGCCGCCCACTTTCAGCGCGCGAAACACTTCGCCGCCGGACACGATGTCGAAGCCGCTGCCTTCCTTGGCAAAGAAGCGCAGCAGGGCCAGGTTCGAATTGGCCTTGACCGAAAAACAAACGATGTGGCGGACCTGCGCAAAGGCGGAGTCAAAGACCTGATAGTGGCGCCTAAGCGTCGCCAGGCTGTAAACGTAAGCCGGCGTGCCAACCTCTTTGGCAATCCGCTTGAGTGGCACAGCCTCGGCGTGCATTTCCCCGTTGCGGTATTCGAAATGATGCATTACGGACCTCGGACGATTTCAACCTCGTTGGAGGGCTCGCTGAGCGAACCGTCTTTCAATTGAGACGAGACGCGATAGCGATAGGTTGCCTTGGACTGCACCTGCTCGTCGACGAACCGATACTGTTTTTGCTTGATAAATTTTTCTTGGTCTTCGACGTACACGGTGATGAGCGGGCGATAGGGCACCGGGCAATCGGCGCAGCTCGGCGGAATTTCCTTACGAAAGATCACGAAACTGGTCAGATCCTTGAGCGCCTGACCGTCAACATATCGCGCCGGCCGGCTCCAGGTGAGCGCCACCCCCGCCTTATCCTGGCGCGCGGTAAGACTTCTGATGGTTTCGGGGATGACTAGCTCCGGCGCCCGCACGTCGCCCTTCTTACCGCAGCCGGCGAAGGGCAAGCTCAAAGCGAGAGATAACAAACAAGACGAAATACAAAGCAAATGGTTTTCCTTATTGCCTAGTGCCTCTTGCCTATTGCCTGATCTTCTCATACTCCCAACTCCTTCAAGCGACGCTGCACGTTGGCCCGCGCAGTGCCGCCCGCCGAGCGCCGCCGCTGCACCATCGAATCCACCGACAGATAACGGTAAACATCCTTTTCAAATCTAGCAGAAAAACGCTTGAGCTCCGAGAGCGGCAATTCTTCGATTCGCCGGCCGTGGTCGATGCAATGGCGGACGATTTTTCCCGCCACTTGATGGGCGGAGCGAAAGGGCAACCCCCGGCGCGCCAGGTAATCCGCCAAATCCGTCGCGTTCATGAAGCCGTCCTGGGCCGCGCCGAGCATGCGGCCGCGGTTCACTTTCAAGCCGCGGACGATATCGCGCGCCATCGCCAAGCTCGACTTCACCGTGTCCACCGTGTCAAAGAGCGGAATTTTGTCCTCCTGGAGATCGCGGTTGTAAGCGAGCGGCAGTCCTTTCATGATCGTCAGCAAAGCGTGCAGATGGCCGAAAACTCTCCCGGTCTTGCCGCGAATCAACTCGAGCACGTCGGGATTTTTTTTCTGCGGCATCATGGAGCTGCCGGTGCAGTAACGGTCCGGTAACTCGACGAATCCGAATTCCCGACTCGACCACAGGATCAGCTCCTCCGCCAGGCGGCTCAGATGGACGAAGAGAATCGCCGCAGCGGAAAGAAACTCGAGAATAAAATCCCGGTCGCTCACGGCGTCGATGCTGTTCTGCGAGATGCGCGGGAAGCCAAGCAATCTGGCGACGCAGGCGCGGTCGATGGGCAGCGTCGTGCCCGCCAGCGCTCCCGAACCGAGCGGCAGCATGTTGACGCGCTCCCGGCAACCGGCAAACCTCTCCTCATCGCGCCCGAGCATTTCCCAGTAGGCGAGCCAATGGTGCGCGAACAGCACCGGCTGCGCCGGTTGGAGATGGGTGTAGCCGGGCATGATGACGTCGAGGTTCCGCTTCGCCGCGCGCGCGAACTCACGCTTGAGCGCCGCCAGGCGTTCCATGATCGCCGTGAGCTCATCGCGCAAATAGAGGCGCATGTCGAGGGCGACTTGATCGTTGCGGCTGCGCGCGGTGTGGAGCTTGCCGCCGGCGGCGCCGATTTTCTCGGTCAAACGCCGCTCGATGTTCATATGGACGTCTTCATCGGCGGGGAAGAACTGAAAGCGCCCCGAGTCGATCTCGCGCTCGATCGCCTTTAACCCGCGCACGATCTTTTGCGCTTCCCGCGCGGTGATAATGCCCTGGCGCCCGAGCATCTTGGCATGAGCGATGCTCCCGGCGATGTCATGGCGGTAGAGGCGCGAGTCGATGTCCACCGACGCGGTAAACGCCTCTACGGCAGACGATGTCGCCGCGCCCAACCGCCCGCTCCAAAGCTTTGCCCGCCGAGCCACCCTTTTTCCCCTCATAATTTTGGCTACTTCGACTTCGCTCAGTACAGGTTTTCGATTTTGGATTGAACCCTTCAACCTTCTCGCTGCGGTAGTGGTTTAGTTTGATCTTAA
>JACPFE010000385.1 GCA_016183145.1 Deltaproteobacteria bacterium
CGATCGGCTATTTTTTCTCACGACCGCGGAGGGCGCGGAGTAAAGAGTTTTTGATTAGAAAATACTCCCAACTCTGCGAACTCTGTACTACTATCCTTGAGAATTTCCGCGGCCTTCGCAAATGTTCCAGTGGCCATTCGAAATGAACGGAACCACAAGAGAACCCACGCGGAGGCACGGAGGGCGCGGAGGAAAATGTTTTTAATCGAGAAATACTCCGACTCTGCGAACTCAGCGTCTCTGCGGTGATATTATGATTGCTTCTTTGGTTGCGGCTTTGCCGCGCTGTGCCTCTGTGGTGAATCTTTCTTTATAATAAACCCGGAAGAGCCTTAAATGGACACCCTTCGCTTCATTACCTGCGGCAGCGTCGACGACGGCAAATCGACGCTGATCGGCCGCTTGCTCTACGAGACCAAACTGATCTTCGAGGACCAACTGGAGGCGCTCAAGGCGGACTCCAAGAAATTCGGCACTCAGGGCGAGCGCCTCGACTTCGCGCTGCTGGTCGACGGCTTGCAGGCCGAGCGCGAGCAGGGCATCACCATCGACGTCGCCTACCGTTTCTTCGCCACTCCCAGGCGCCGCTTCATCGTCGCCGATACGCCGGGCCACGAGCAGTACACCCGCAATATGGCGACGGGCGCATCCACGGCTCAGGCGGCGGTTTTGCTGATCGACGCGCGCAAGGGAGTGCTCGTCCAAAACAAACGCCACAGCCGGATTGTCTCGATGCTTGGAATTCGCCACGTCGCGCTGGCGGTCAACAAGATGGATCTCGTGGACTGGTCGCAACTGGTCTTCGATGAGATCGAGATCGTCTATCGCCGCTTCGCCCAGGACCTGGGCTTCGAAACGATCACGGCCATTCCGTTGTCGGCGCTGGAAGGTCACAACGTCGTCGATCCGCGCCATGCTGCGATGCCTTGGTATAGGGGACAGAGCTTTTTGCAGTGGCTCGAAACCGTTCCAACCGAGGGGCGCGAAGCCGCTCAGCCGTTCGCCATGCCGGCGCAGTGGGTCAACCGACCCAACCTGGATTTTCGCGGATTCTCCGGACGCGTCGGCAGCGGCTCGGTCAAGCCCGGCGACAGCGTGCGCATCAGCCCCTCGGGCGTGACCAGCCGCGTCAAGGAGATCGTTGTCGGTACCGGTTCCATCGCCGAGGCGGCCGCCGGGCAGTCCGTCACCTTGGTGCTGGAGGATGAAGTGGACGCGAGCCGGGGCGATGTCATCGCCGCCGCGTCAAATCCGGTTGAATCCGCTGACCAGTTCGAGGCCGACCTGCTGTGGATGAGCGAACATGCGTTGTTGCCTGGGCGCCCCTATGCCGCCCTGATTCACAGCAAGTCTGCGAGCGTGAGCGTCACCCACATCAAGCATCGTCTCGACGTCAACACCGGCGCCCATCTCGCTGCCAAGACGTTGGGCCTAAATGAAATCGGAACGGTCAACGTGAGTTTCGATCGCTCCGTGCCGTTCGCCTCTTATGCCCAGAACAAGCGGTTGGGCGCGTTCATCGTCATCGACAAGCTGACCAACGAGACCGTCGGCGCGGCGATCATCCATTTCGCGCTTCGTCGCGCCGTGAATGTTCATTGGCAGGCGCTGGAGGTCACCAAGGTCGTTCGTGCCGAGATGAAGCATCAGCGGGCGCGCTGCCTGTGGTTCACGGGGCTTTCGGGCTCGGGGAAGTCGACGATCGCCAACCTGTTGGAAAAGCGTTTGCACGCCGACGGCAAGCATACCTATATCCTGGACGGCGATAATGTCCGCCACGGGCTCAATCGAGATTTGGGATTTACCGAAGCCGACCGCGTGGAGAACATCCGCCGGGTGGCCGAGGTCGCGAAGCTCCTGGTGGATGCGGGACTGGTTGTGCTCGTAGCCTTCATCTCGCCCTTTCGCGCGGAGCGCCAACTGGCGCGCGGTTTGTTCGAGGACGGCGAGTTTGTCGAAGTGTTCGTGGATACGCCGCTGGAGGAGTGTGAGCGACGCGATGTCAAAGGGCTGTATGCCAAGGCGCGGCGCGGGGAACTAAAAAATTTCACGGGCATCGACAGCGACTACGAGCCGCCGGAAGCGCCCGAAATTCACCTCAGGACGATCGCAGGCAAACCGGAAGCCTGCGTCGATCAGATCGTCCATTTGCTGCGATCTTAGTCCGGAAAGGGGACAGGCAACTTTTTCGGGGACTGGCTGCTTTTTGTCTTTCAAAAAGCTGCCTGTCCCCCTCTCTGGAAAAAGTAGCCAGTCCCCAGTTCCAGGACACTAGTTGAACTCAGAGTTAGCGGCGCGGCGTAGGAACTTGACTGCCTCCCCGTTTGGAACTATGTCTCTGCCTAAGAGTCGAGCGGATGAGACGGAACATATTTCCATTCCTCTTGGTTGTTGTTGTCGCTGCGTGTTTGTCGGCGCCTCGCTCCGACGCTGCGCAGCTTAAGAAAATCCGCCTCGCGTTCAGCGCCCTCGCTTACGCCAACCCGCCGTTCTGGATCGCCCATGATCTGAAGCTCTTTGAAAAATACGGTCTCGAATCGGAGATCGTCTATGTTGGCGGCGCGCGGCCGATCCAGGCGATGCTCGGCGGCTCCATCGATGTATCGCAGGTGGGCGGCGCCGCGGCCGTTGCGGCGGCGGCGCAGGGTGCGGAAATTTCGATCGTAGGCACCGTCTTTAGCAGGCTCACCTTTGCCATTCACGTGAGTCCGCAGATCAAACAGATCGGCGATCTTAAAGGAAAGGTGCTGGCCGCCGGCACCGTCGGCGGCAACAGCTATTTCGCCGGGCTTGTGTTCGCGAAACATTTCGGCTGGTCTGCCAATCGCGACATCGGCATTGTCGCCGCCGGCGGGTCGCCCGAGGTGCTCGCAGGTTTGCTCCAGGGAAAATATCAGGCGGGAGTGTTATCGCCGCCGTCCTCGACCACGGCGGCCAAGATGGGTTACCGGGAGATTTTCGATCTCGCCGCTCTAGATTTCCCTTTCCCGGTGATCTCGGTGGTCAGCACGCGCCGCTATATCGATGGCAATCCGGACGTGATTCTAAATATCCTGCGGGCGACCTCCGAAGCGATCTACCTTTACAAGACGCGGCCGGAGCTGACCATTCCCGTGGTCGCCAGGTTCATGCGGGTTTCGAAGGACGACCCGGCGCTGCTTCAATCCCAGCAGACCGTGGGCCAACTGTTGAATCAGAATTTGCAGCCTTCCCTGGAAGGAATAAGGTTCGTGCTCGATTTCCTCTCAGAAAAACAGCCGGCGCTCAAAGCCAAGAACCCGGCGGACTTCGTCGATGTGAGATTCTTGCGCAAGCTTGAGGAAGAAGGCTTCTTTAAGAAATTTACCGGGAAGTAGGTGCCCTAATGATACGAGTTGCCGACGCCGTCGTTGATATTTTCAAAATCGAAGGCGTGAAGTTCGTCGCGGCGCTGCCCGGTGACGACATTCTGCCGCTGTTCGACGCCTTTCACCAGAACGGCGAAGTCCCGCTGGTTCTAACGCGCCACGAGCAAGGCACCGTCTTTATGGCCGACGGCTACGCGCGTAGCACCGGCAAGCCCGGCGTGGCGATGGTCACCAAGGGGCCGGGCCGCTGCAACGCCTTCACAGCCATCGTCAACGCGTTTACCGACTGCGTGCCGCTAGTGGTGATTTTCGGTCACAGCTCGCGTAAGCAGCTCGCCAAGGGCATGCTGCAAGAGGTGCCATACTTGGAAACGTTCGCGTCGATGGCGAAGTGGACCTTCAGTATTCCATCGCCCGAGCGCGTGCCGGAAGTATTTCGCCGCGCTTTCACGCTCTGTCAGTCGGGCCGGCCGGGGCCGGTCATTATCGAAATCCCACAGGACATCAGCATGGCGCAGGCGGAGATTCCGCCTTACCAAAAAATGCGCCGGGTGCGCTTCGGTCCCGACCCCGATGATGTAGACAAGCTCCTGGAGATCATGCAGGGAGCGAAAAAGCCGCTGATCTACGTCGGCCGCGGCGCGCTGTGGTCCGGCGCGACCGACGATCTCGTTAAATTTTCCGAAGCCTATGCGCTGCCCGTCATGGCGACGCTGCCGGCGAAGGGCGCGATGCCGGAAGATCATCCGCTATGCCTGGGTCTCGGCGGCTATCCGCGCGCGGTTTACAGCACCGGGCAGGCGAAGAAATTCGCCGAGGAGGCGGATTTAGTCATTGCACTTGGTTGCAGCTTCCGCCAGCACGCGACTTCAAGCTGGCTGCCCAAGCCGGCGCACGCCAAGCTCGTGCAAGTCGATATCGATCCGGCGGAGCTGCACAAGAACTACTGCGCCGATCTCGTTATCCTTTCCGACATCAAACTATTTCTCCAGGCGATGTTGGAGCGCGGCCGGCAAAAACTCGGCAACTGGCGCAAGGGCATGGCGGGCGTCGTCGGCGAAGAGATTCGCGAATTGAAAGACCAGTGGATGGATTCCTGGACCCCGCGGCTTAAATCCGACGAGGTTCCGTTGAACCCCTATCGCGTTTGTTGGGACATCGCGCACCGGCTCGACCGGCGCAAGACGATTCTCTTGCACGACGCCGGCGTGACCCGCGCCTACGTATCCCATCATTACGAAACCTTGTTCCCGACGGGCTTCATCGGCTTCGGCGGCACCAGCGCTATGGGTTGGTCGGTGCCGGCGGCGATGGGCGCGAAGCTCGGCCATCCCGACAAGACCGTGGTGAATGTCACCGGCGACGGCTCGTTCGGTTTGACCGGCATGGAAATCGAAACCGCCGCCCGCAACGACATTAGAACGCTGACGGTGATCTTGAACAACGAAAGCCTCGGCGCCAGCCGCGAAACCCTGCACGAGCGCTTCAAAGGCCACGAGATCGGCATCTCGCTCAAGGGCGACTACGCGGCGCTGGCGCGCGCGCTGGGCGCCTATGGCGAGCAGGTGATCCAGCCGCAGGATTTGCAGCCGGCCGTGGACCGCGCCCTCGCGCATCCCGGACCGGCGCTGCTGGAAGTTGCCGTCAAGCCGCTGGAGCCGAGACCATGGAAGTCGGAAAGCGGAGTCTAGGTAGCGCTGAGTAACGAGTGCTGAGTACTGAGCCGGGGAGGGGACTTA
>JACPFE010000374.1 GCA_016183145.1 Deltaproteobacteria bacterium
CCGATATCGACCGATCTGCCTCTGAACGTAGTCCTTGGCCAGCATTTTCAATGCCTCGGCCTCATCTTTACAGATCCCGTGGATGAGAAAAGGGTCAATGATCTTTTTGACCATGTCTGCGCTCATAGCGTAAACGGTATCACGCGCCTCGGCCCCGCGCAATAATTTTACTTCTCTGTCTAGATCTCCGCCCCTGTCTGTTCTGCTTAATGAAAATTCCGAATCCTATCCTCTTGACTACTGAATCACCTTATCCGCCTTCATCAGCGTCCATTGCGGAATCGTCAGACCGATCGCCTTCGCCGTCTTTAGATTGATAACGAACTCGAACCTCATCGTAATGGGTGACCCCTTATCCTGTCTTTTCGCTGATAATTGATCACTGACAACTTCAACCGGAGGCTGAGCCGCCATTGGCGGAGACTACACATCCGTATCACCTATGCGCATGAATCCCCGCGCCGGTCAGGTAATCGTAAAGATTAGCGACGGTCAATTGCATCACCCGAGATGCCATGCCGTCCTGGCCGATGTCCATTGGATAGCTGTCGGTCATCGCCGTGAGCTGCGCCAGGCAGTCCTCCTTGCTCATCCCTCGTCCAATCCCACTGCGGACATACTCCACCCACTCGCGAATGAACGAGCCCTGCTCGTCCAGATATCTCTTATCGCACACCGGGCCATGGCCGGGGACGAACGTCTCCTCGCGTAGAGCGCGCAGCGATTCGAGCGCTTTGAGCCAGAGGTCCGGGTTGCCTTCTTGAATCCAGGTCTGCACCTTGCAGAAAATGTTGTCGCTGGTGAACACGACTCCCTCTTCCACCACGACCACAGCGGCTTGATACGGCGTGTGGCCGGGCATGTGGATCATGCGGAAGGTGTGGTTGCCAACGTGTAACCGCATTTCGTTCTGGAAAGTTATGACGGGCGCGTTGGGCTTGTAGTTCTCAAGCAGTTTCGGTTCTTCCGGTCCGAAGGAAGACACTCGCGCGACATGCGCAGCCAAATCAGTGGCGAGGATGCGCGCTCTCACTCCTTCATGAGCGACTACGGGAACGCCGAAAAAGGCGTTGCCGGTCCAGTGATCGCCGTGAGGCTCGGTGTTGATGATGTAGCGCAGCCGGCCACGCCGTTCGATCTCCGCTCTGAGTCGCAGCGCGTCGCTGGGCTTGTGCGGGGTATCGATCAGAACAATGCCGTCCGTAGTGGTTACGATCCCGTGATTGGCGCCGCGCAGCCCGGTCTCTGCAAAGACGTTAGCTGTAAGCTGCAACATGTGTCAGCTCCTTTCTTGGCGGGGCCTGATCTGGGGCGCCTTGGCCGGACTAGCCGGTTGGCGTCGGCATTAGCGTTTTTCCGCCTCCTCTCCCTCGACGGGAGAGGAATGAGGTGAGGGTGATTCGGGCTTGCAACGACCCCTCACCCTGACCCTCTCCCGCAAGGGGAAAGGGAACCCTCGGAGTCTCCCAGCAGAACCCGAGTTCACATTCGCTTAGTCGATGACCGTAATTTCCTCGATCGGAAACTGCGTCGTCACTTCCGGACCCTTCTCCGTCACCACCATCATCTCTTCTAGCCGCACGCCCCATTGAAGCGGCTTGCCATGCTGCGTCTCCAGAGCGAAGCTCATGCCCGGCTGGATTACTACGGGGAAATCGAGAGAGTAAATCCGCGAAATGACCGGAGTGTCGTACTGAGCGAGGCCGAGGCCGTGGCCCCAGAGATTCGCCGCCGCCTGATCCTCTTCTTTATATCCCCAGGTCTCCATCGCCGAGGGCCAGACCTCCGCGATCTCCTTGGTTGTGGCTCCCGGCTTGACTTTGTCGATCGCCCGATAGAGCCATTCGTAGGCGATGCTGTAATAGTCTTTTTGCTCCTGAGTCGGTTTTTTGCCGACGCAGTAGGTGCGATACATGCAGCTCTTGTAGCCGTTCCAGGTGACCGCCGCCATATCGATGATCACCAGGTCGCCAGGCTGGATGATGCGGTCGGAAAAATGGCGCCAGTTGGGCCAGCTATTGGGACCCGAGGAGACGATGATGTCTTCTACGTCTTCAATCCCCGGAATGCTGTATAGGAAGTTCATGGCGAAGGCGGTGATCTGATGCTCCTGCATTCCTGCTTTGATGTAATGGGAAATCGCCGTGTGGCAGCCGTCGCAGATGGCCGCGACGATGCGCATCGCCTCCAGCTCGTCCTCGTTTTTGATCGCGCGAGCTTCGACCATGGGCGAGGCGCCGTCGGTGTAATTAATCTCCGCCTCTTTGAAGGCGTTGATCATGTTAAGATCGATGAAGTCGACTCCCAAAGGAGCTTTCTCCACGTGATACTTGCGCAACTCTTCCACGATGGCATTGGTGAATTTTTTCACTTGCTGCCGCGAAGCGCCTCCCACCGCCCCTTTGATCCAAGAGTAGGCGTAGCGCACGTTGTCGCGCGGGATCCACGGGCAGTGACGATTGATCTGGATGCCGATATCGCCTTGCTCGAAAAGCACGGGCTCGGCGCCCTCGCATAACAGCGCATAGCGAAGTCCGGGTTTCAGCCGGCACCACCCCGGCGTGACGGTGCTGGAGATGTAGCGCACGTTTTCATCGTACATCGCCAGCAGGGCGCCCAGTCCGTTGCGCTTCATCGCCTCGCGGGCGCGATTCAAGCGGTACTTGCGCAGCCGCTCCCAGTTGACGCGCTGCTGCCAGTCGGTGCCGACCAAACCGAAACTCGATGTGCTGCGGGTTGCCATTGAGGCCTCCTGGTCTAATCCCCCATTTCGCGGAATCTTTTGCTGACACCGATTCTTAAGTCATTTGCGCGAATGTTGTCAATCCGCCAAAGACACAAATTCTCTTCTCCTTCGGACATGTCCGTGGTAAAATTCCCCCCGCTCAGAGACTGTGTCTTAATGTCATTCTGAGGCGAAGCCGAAGAATCTCGCCTTCGGAACATCCTGACAATGCGAGATGCTTCGCGCTGCTCAGCATGACATTCTCGGGATTGCATGCATTGCGACATAGTCTCCCAGCAAGCAGGATCGCAACGTTCTTGCAAAGACAGCGGCAAAAAAACCCGATGGCCCCAAGAATCTTTGTCACGCAACCGATTCCGGAAAAAGCGCTGGCTCAACTTCGAGAGCATGGGAGCGTCGAGCTCAACGCCGATTCCGCCCACATCATAACCAAGCCTGAGCTGATGGCGGCGCTGCGGCAGAGTGACTACCTTCTATGCTTGCTCCACGACGCGGTGGACGCGGAGGTGATCAACGCGAGCCCGAATCTTAAGCTGATCGCGTCGATGGCAACCACCCCCGCCGGGGTCGACGTTGCGGCGGCGACCGCTCGGCGCATTCCCGTCACCAGAAATCCTCCGCTCGTGACCGAAGCGACCGCCGATCTTCATTGGGCGCTCCTGCTCGCGGTGGCGCGCAGAGTCGTGGAAGCGGATCGCGCGCTGCGGTCCGGCCTCTTCCCCGGCGGCCAATCGATCTATTTTCTCGGAGGTGAAGTAAACGGCAAGACCTTGGGCATCGTCGGCCTCGGCGCCATCGGCGAGGCTGTGGCTCGGCGTGCCAGAGGATTTGCCATGCGGATTCTCTACACCAAGCGTCACCGGCTCGAAGAGAGGCGAGAAACCGAACTTGGCGTTGAATACCGGAGCTTGGATGATCTCTTGAGCGAATCGGACTTTGTTTCGATCAACGCCGCGCTCAGCCCTGAGACCGTCCACCTGATCGGCGAGCGAGAACTGCGCCGCATGCGCCCCTCGGCGTATCTCGTGAACACCGCGCGCGGCCCCATCGTGGATGAGAAGGCCTTGGTCGAAGCGCTCGAAGAGAAGAAAATCGCGGGCGCCGCGCTTGACGTCTATGAGCGCGAGCCGATGGTGGAGCCTGGACTTATCAATCTCCCCAACGTTGTCTTAACGCCTCACCTCGGCAGCGCCGCGCGTGAGACGCGCGAACGGGCCGCGGCCATCGTTGTGGAGAATATCCTCGCCGTGATCGACGGGCGCCGGCCGCCGAACCTCTACAACCCGGAGGTTTACGGGACGTAGTCCTGGGTCCTGAGTGATGAGTGCTGAGTCCTGAGATAAGGGGTCAGCAGCCTTTCCGGAAAGGCTCCCGACCCCGGCCGCTGCCTCAGGACTCAGGACTCAGGACTCAGGACTCAGGACTCGTTACTGGCGATCTTCACAATCTTGCCGTCGCTCAAAAGCGTCGAAGCAGTGATCCTTGGCGCGGGAGGAAGATTTAGCGGCGGTGGTTACAACTCTGGAAAGACTTGGCGGATTGAAAGAGGATCGTCTCGCGGCGAAAAGGGGTGCGGCACGCGGTTCTATTGCCAGCAAACCGCGCCATCGACAATGACGATCTCTTCGGAAGAAACCAGCGAGATCGTGCCGTCGTCCCAGCGCACGTTGACCAACTGCCCGCCTTCGCCTTCCAACTCGTAAACGATCGTTCCTTCCGTATCGGGGCTGATGGTTCCAGTGAGATCCAGGATCTCCTGCGCCGCGCGGCAGCGCACTCCCTTGAGGCTTACGTCGATCATTTTCCTGCTCCCCTAATTTTCAACGAAAAACCCGCGTCCATTCGAGACCTGGATCTTTAACCACGATTAAGCGCCGAAATCAACGGGAAAACGGAAAGCCGGCTGGCGGGTGGCACGGCGCTCGAGAAGCGCTGTGCACCGACGAGCTCGAAACGAAAACGTTCCCTCTCCACCACGTCTTCGTGGGGGAGAGGGCTAGG
>JACPFE010000381.1 GCA_016183145.1 Deltaproteobacteria bacterium
CTCGGCATCGAGCCGAATAAGATACGTCTCATCCAAACTTTTGTCGGCGGCGGCTTTTCCGGCGGCAAGCAGGAAGCGATGCCGATGGATTTTTGCGCGGTGCTGCTATCCAAGAAGAGCGGCCGGCCGGTGAAATTCGTTCACGGCATGGACGAGGTGCTGACCATCGGCCACATGCGCCATCCGATGAAAATCTGGCTCAAGACGGGAGTCAAGAGAGATGGCACGCTCTTGGCGGAGTATTGCAAGATCATCGCAAACGGCGGCGCCTACTCCAGCATTGGCCAGTTGAGCATGTACATTCCCGGAGCCATGCTCAACTTGCCTTACCGTCTGCCGAACGTGAAATACGAGGCTTACCGCGTCTACACGAACAACGGTTTTTGCGGCGCGCTGAGAGGCCACACGATCCCCCAGATCTGTTTTGGTCGGGAGGCTCAAATCGACATGATCGCCGAGGAGCTGCGACTCGACCCTATTGAGATGAGACTAAGAAATGCCGCTCAGCCGGGTGATGTCACAGCAAACGGTTTTCGCCTGACCACGTTCGGCTTCAACGAATGCATTGAGAGAGCGGTGGAAACTTCGGGGTGGCGGGAAAAATATGGGAAGCTGCCCAAATATCGCGGCATCGGCATCGGCTGCGGTTCTTTAGTCAGTGGTGCGCGCCTCATGGGGCATTCCGCGTCGGCGGCAGAGGTGAGGGTTCAGGAAGACGGCACGGTTTTGTTGACTACCGGTTCGACCGACGTTGGACAGGGAGCTGACACGGTCCTGTCGATGATCGCCGCGGAGGTCCTTGGAGTTGCGCTCGACGATATTCGCTTCGCCATGATAGACACAGACGTGACGCCGGTCGATCCGGGAACCTTTGGCTCGCGCGTCACCTTCTGGACCGGCAATGCCGTAAAGCTCGCCGCAGAAGATGCGCGGCGGCAGCTCGCGCAAATCGCAGCCCAAAAGCTCGGCGTGGATCCCCAAGAGTTGGTTTTTCGCGATCGCCGGGTCTATCCTCGGCAGGAACCGCAACGCGGCTTGAGCTTTGGGGAAGTCGTGCGCCTGGGTGAATATCGATCGGGGCGGATTATCATGGGGAGAGGCACCTACACCAGCGGGGAACAGCTCATTGACTTTCGCACCGGCCATGGAAATATGTCCCCGGCCTACACGCCCTCGGCGTGTATCGTGGAGGTCGAGGTGGACGCGGAGACCGGACAGGTGACGGTGACCGGTATCTGGGGCGCCCACGACTGCGGTTTTCCGCTGAATCCCATGCTGGTAAAAGGCCAGGTGCTGGGAGCAACCGTCATGTGTATCGGGCAGACGCTCTATGAGAATCTGATCCGCATCGACGGCAAAGTTATGAACCCGTCCTTTCGCGATTACAAAATGCCGCTGGCGACGGATATGCCGATGATCGAGAATGTCGGCCACATCAACGTCATAACCAATGATCCCTCGGGGCCTTTCGGCGCCAAGGAGGCCGGCGAGGGGGCCGCCACCGCGGCCATTGCGGCGGTGGCCAATGCGGTCTACAACGCTACGGGAGTGAGAATGAAGAGTCTCCCCATATCCCCTGATCGGCTTCTTTTCGGCCTCAAGGCGCTGCAAGGGGAACGAAGCAGTGAAAGCGATCGACGTGCATGCCCACCTAAACACGAAAGAAATGATGGAAGTCTCGCTGGGAAAATACAACGAGGCGATGCAGAAGTATTACAAGTTCGATCTCAAAACCAACAGCCCTGAAGAAATGGCTAGAGAATTTATCCAGGCGGATGTCAAAGGGATCCTCATGGGGTGGGACGCCGAGAGCGGCTCGGGCCTGCCCAAGTTGAGCAATGATAGCTTGGCGCAGATCGTCAAGGGCTTCCCCGACGCCTTCATTGGCGGCTTTGCCGGTGTCGATCCTTGGAAAGGAGAGATGGCGATCAAAGAGACTGAACGAGCCGTCAAAGAGCTTGGATTGATGGGATTGAAATTCCAACCCGCGCTCCAGGCCTTCTACCCCAATGACCGTCACTTCTATCCGCTGTGGGAGAAGTGCGCGGAATTGAAAATTCCCGTGCAGTTTCATACCGGAACCACCGGCATCGGCGCAGGCCTTCCAGGCGGGATGGGAATCAAGCTCGAATATTGCAAGCCGCTTCTTCTCGACGCAGTGGCCGCCGACTTTCCGCAGCTTACGATCATCGCCTGCCATCCCTCCTGGCCCTGGCAGGACGAGATGATCGCCGTGCTGATCCACAAGGCCAATGTCTACAATGAGCTTTCCGGCTGGTCGCCAAAGTATTTCAGCGATGCACTTAAAAAAGAGATAGGCGGCAGATTGCAGGACAAGTTTATGTTCGGCTCAGATTACCCGGCCCTGACGCATGACCGCTTGTTCAAGGATTGGGATTCCTTGGGCCTTAAACCGGAGGTGCTGGAAAAAATTTTTTACAAGAACGCGCAGCGGATTCTTGGGCTGCAATAACGACCGAGGACTGAAGACCGGGGACCGATTACCGTCGTCTGTCTCCGGTCTCCCGTCGGAATCCACGATTTGTAAGGAGGAGCATTAAATGTCTACGGCCCCAAAAACATTTGAAGAATGGTGGGCGGGAAGCCATTACCGGCGCTTCGTTAAATGCGAGGGCGTGCCCTTATATGAGGACAGCTATCTCGAAAATCTCGCCGCCTTGCCGC
>JACPFE010000013.1 GCA_016183145.1 Deltaproteobacteria bacterium
CGTCGGCGGGCGGCGAAATCACGATCACATCGACGACGCGCTGCTTGAGCGCGGTAAGGCGCGCGGCATCGGACCCCAGAGCGAGCACTTTGATCTCTTTCTCGGGATCGATGCCGACCTGTTTGAGCATCAGGCGCGCGCCCAGGTCCGGCGTCGCGCCGAAGCTGCTGATGCCCAGAGTTTTCCCTCTGAGATCCTTGAGCGATTTGAACTCCGGCTGGGCGATCAACGTCATCGGCCAATTGTCGAGATAACCGGCGACGATCCGCACCGGCAGCCCCGCGATGGCCCCGCCGACCACCGCGCCGAAAAGCTGGCAGTAGTCGATGTCGCCGGTGGCCAGCGCTGTGATCGCGACGTTGGGATTCATGCGGATGATCTCGGCGTCGAGGTTTTCGTCCTTGAAGAAACCTTTCTTCTGCGCCACCGCCACGGTAAGATTGGGCATGTTCGGATTCGACACCGCAATGCGAATTCTGTCGAGCGCGAGCCGGGGCGTAGCCACCGGGGTTGAAGTATGAAAACGGCGGGATGAAATCCAATTAGAAATGATTCCGGTATCCATTATTCCATCACTCCAATACTCCATTTCTTGACCATTTATTCAAAACCGTACAGGGCCGCCGGATTGTCGACGAGGATTTTCTTTCTCACGGCTTCATCCGGCGCGAACTCAGCGAGTAAGTCCACCAGGTCGCCGTCGTTGGGCGTGTGGCCGGGAGCGAAGTTGTTGGAATGGGGCCAGTCGGTGCCCCAGATGACGCGGTCCGGCGCGGCGGCGATCACCGCGCGGGCGAAGGGAATCACTTCGACGAACGGAAGGCCGAAGTAGGAATACACATTCGTGTTGCAAATCTTGTCCGCGCCGCTCACTTTTACCCAGACATACTTGTGTTTCATGAGATCTAGCAGCAATTGAAAAGCGGGCTGGTCTAAGCCTTCGACGGGCTTGACCCGGGCGATGTGGTCGATGACCACCGGGGTCGGCATGGAGCGGATGCGTTTTTCCTCTTCGAGGAGCTTTTTCGTGTCGATGTGGAGGTCCACCGACCAGCCGAATTCAACGATATGTTCCACGCAGCGATCTAGCATATCGAGCTTGACGTTGCCGCGCGGCCGGTCGAGGAGGTTGAAACGGACGCCGCGCACGCCGCCGGCGTGCATGCGTTGCAATTCGCTTTTCGGCGTTCGGTCGTCGATGCGCGCCACGCCGCGAAAGCGCCCGCCGGAATTCTTGATCGCGTCGAGGGTCGCCGAGTTGTCGAGGCCGTGAACGCTCGGCTGGACGACGACGGCGCGCTCGATGCCGATGATCTCGATCATTCTTAAGTAGTGCTCCAGCGGCGCCGCCGGCGGCGTGTACTCATGCGTGGAGACAAAAGGAAACTGTTCTGGCGGCCCGAACACGTGGAAGTGCGTGTCGCAGGAATTGGGCGGCGGAGAGAAGCGCGGCTTCCTCGTATTAGGATCGGGCGGATAACAGTAGGGCATCGCTTTTTTCCCGGCCCTTACTTTTAGCCTAATGGCGTGGATGTGTCCACTTGCTACGACAGCGAGCCGTGGTCGGTTTCGCGAGGATATGTAGGGGCGACCCCCCTGTGGTCGCCCAAAAGCAGGGCAGGCACGGGGGCCTGCCCCTACATTTACTTGAACAGGTCGGCCCTTCGGGAGTAAAAGGAGGTTACTCTCAGTCGATTCTCCCGTTAGACGAGAGAGAATCCGGAGTGGGATTATGGCTAAATTCAAGATTCAGTCGCACGGGCGTCTCCAGGAGTGGGTCGCCGAGGAAAAAGGCTATTTCAAAGAGGAAGGACTCGACTACGAATTCCTCGTCAAGCCGATCATCACCTGGTCGGCCGATGCGCCGAGCGTCGAGTCGGCGCCGGCGGACATTCAGCGGGGCGCCTTCGAATCCATCGAAGACGGCCGCGGGTGTCACCTCAGCGCCGCCTGCCATTGGACCGTCGACATGGCGGCTTCTGCCGGCCACGGCAAGATGTGGGGCCACGCGTATTCAGTATCGCCTTCAGGAATCTTTGTGCCGCCCGAATCGACGATCCGAAAACCCGAGGATCTTAACAATGTGCCGGTGACCGTGGGTTATCACTCAGGGAGCCACTACTCGACGATTCAGGGTTTAGAGCGGTTTCTCAAGCGCGATGAGATCAAGCTCCACTTTGGCGGTTTGCTGCTCGATCGCTTGGCTTTACTCGTGGATCGCCAGGCGCCGGCGGCGAGTCTTTTCGGCGTGCCGTTTTACGTGGCGGAGCAGTTGGGCTTTCGTAAGATCGTCGATACGACCTTCATGATCGGCCACCTGGTTACCGAGCGCGCCGATTTAGCCGACGTGGGGCGCTACTTCAAAGCGTTGCGCCGCGCGCAGCAGGACATCGACCTGGAGCCGGAGGCTTACAAGCATTACTTTCTCCGAGAGCTGCCGGAGAGGTATCACCGGCTAGTCGACCGAGCGCACGAGAAAATGGATCGAGTCGTGGAATTTATTTCCGCCGGAGCAAGCAGGCAGCGCCGGTTACGAGGGCTCGGTCGTGTAGAGGGTGTTAAAGAAGGGCGATTTCGCCTCTAGAGTCTCATCTGCTTCAACGCCGCCACCGTGAGCGGACTGCTCGCATCTAAAAACTGTTCCGGCACCGTGTAGTGGTTGGCGCCGGGGACGACGAGGTATTCGACGCTCAGGCCGCGCCCTTTGCAGTAGTTGAAATAGTCCTCCGACATCTGCTGCCAACCTTTGGGCTCCGCGCCGCCGACGGCGACGAGGATAGGACAGCGCGCCAGCGGCGGATGCAGGAACGGATTATTTTCCTGCGCTATCTCCGGTGTCAACCGCACTTCTTCCTGCACGCTGATGCGCATCACCATGTCGAGATCGTAGACCCCCGACATGGCGAGCGCGCCTTTGATGATGTCGCGCGGCAGATCTTGCTTTTCCCAGTCGTGGGCCAGCGCCATCGCCGTCAGGTGGCCGCCCGCCGAAGCGCCGGCAAGGTAAATTTTTCCCGGATCGCCGCCATAGCGCGCGATATTGTGATAAATCCACGCAACCGCGGAGCGCGTCTCGCCGACGATGTCGCTCACCGTGACCTGCGGGCAGAGATCGTACTCCACGATCACGACCGTGGCGCCGCGCGCCGTGAACGTCGGCGCAAAATTGCAATTGTCTTCTTTGCTGCCGCCGCGCCAATAGCCGCCGTGAAGATAAACAAACACCGGGCCACCGGGCCTGTCGGCGGCGTAGATGTCCAATTTCTCCCGTGGCGATTTGCCGTAGGGCACATCGAGCCAGGATTTGGCACTCTCGCGCACCTTGCGTGCTTGCGCGGCCCGGGCTTTAGACAGCTCAGGATACTCCGGCACGGAAACCCGCGGGTTGTATTGATACTCCAGCTCGTCCTGGCGGAATCCTTTATAGCCGACTTCACTCATAAGTTGTGATCCTTTGCACCTCCGAAAATGAGAAATGAATTAAACATTCTCGGATTCGGATATTCCTCGCGCCAAGACGCAAAGACGCCAAGTGACGGGCAAGGCCTGTCATCCCGAGCGAATGCGAGGGATCTAAGAAGGATTTCTCCCGGAGCCTGCCCTGAGTATGGCCGAAGGGGTCGAAATGACATAGCGTCTTCCCTTTGCGCCTTAGCGTCTTTGCGGGAGATCTTCCGGCCTTCGGTTGCGTCTCGACGGCGTTGTGATTTCGTGGTGAAAACTGCTTTTGCTTCTGCCGACATCGTTACGCATTTACCTCACCCGGTGAACAATCCAGGCTAATGACCCTAAAAGGCATCTTTCAGTTTTCGGATGCGGGCGAAAATCGCGACCGGATCGCTCTTGAGATCGGGCGCGCCGGCCTTCAGGTTCGCTTGAATTTCTTTACTGTCCCAGCGCAGAAACGGATTGGTGTGTCTTTCTTCTTCCAGTGTCGCCGGAACCGTCGGCTGGCCGCGGGCGCGCAACGCATGCACGCGCTCGAATCTGGAAACCAGCTTGGAGTTCTTGGGCTCCACGGTCATGGCGAAGCGCAGATTGTTTTCCGTGTATTCGTGGCCGCAGTAGACCTTCGTGTCGTCCGGTAGGGCCATAAGCTTTTTGAGCGACCCGTGCATCTGCTCCGGCGTCCCCTCGAAGATGCGGCCGCAACCGGCGGTAAACAGCGTGTCGCCGCAAAATAAATTGTTGCCGAACAGATAAGCGACATGGCCCCTGGTATGGCCGGGAATAAAAAGCACTTTGCCGCGCAGCTCCCCGACGGCGACTTCATCACCCTCATCGACGCCGCGGGTGAGACCGAAGATTCGCGCTTGATCGCTCTTGTGGCCGCATACTTCCAGTTGATGACGCGCCAACA
>JACPFE010000419.1 GCA_016183145.1 Deltaproteobacteria bacterium
ATCCCCGACCTGCCCTTGGCGCAGATGCGTCCGCGGTTTACCGGCGAGTCCGGATTGCCGATGACATTCACCACCTTGCCGTCTTTGACGTTGACCAGCACTCCACAACCCACCAGACACATGCGGCAGGTGGTTGGCACCCAGTCGCTCGAAGCCGATTCATGGCGCCTCCCGCCTGGGCGATGCACCGTCTGCGGCCGGGTTTCTCTTCCGCGTAAGCTGGTAATCATCCCTTGCCTCTTTTTTTTAACGGTGATTGTTCTCCAGAGTTGTTGAAAAACTCTGGTTGGAGGCTGCTCAAAAAGATCTCAGAGGCGAGGCGCGCGAAAAATCGACGAGCGGAGGCGTACTCATGCAGTACGTTGGAGCGAGGCGATTGAGCACAACGAAGCATATGAGTCTTTTTCAGCAGCCTCTACCCGCCCTCGTACATCGGCAGCAACATCAACTCTACTTTTCCTCCGGTGAGGACCGTCTTGCTTCCCTCAAGCCGCCCGATTTGAACGCCGTTCACGAACACGGCCACATGGGGCTGAAACGCTCCGTCCCGCGTCAATGCGCGCTGGGCGAAGATTTCACCGCAGAGGGAAAAAAGTTTTTTCGCGAGTTCGCCGATCCTGCTCCCGGCCGGCAGATCAAGTTCGAGTTCTCTCCGTCCGGCCCAGCGTTGCAGCTCGCCCATGAAAGCCACTTTAACGTTCAAGACTGAGCGCTCAGGGGCGGCGGATGGATCAGACGGGATATCCATAGATGCCGACGCGGAGAAAGCTGTCGCGCAGGAGAAAACCGCCGATTTGAATCGCGCCGCATCCGGTCGCCAGCCACAGTGTGGTTGCCGGATTGTTAGCCAACTCCTGTCCGGCCGCCAGGCCGATCATGACAAACGGCAGCACCAGCCCGACGCCGACGACGCCGATCCAGAAACTCCCGCGCTGGGAGCCGGAGACGAGCCGGCGCACCGACTCGCGCGCGGCAACGGTGGCCGTGGCCATGCCCCAGATGTAGATCAAAAGCAAGAATCCGTTCAGCGCCAGCAGGAGCAAAAGCGAGGGCCAGAGAATTGACCCGACGGCGCCCATTTTTTCCCCGCCATGGGTAGCAAGCACGACGAGCGGCAATGCACCCAATCCCGCCAGAAACGAATAAGCAACGTAAAGAATCGGCAGCAAAGGCGTGTTCCAGAAAGCAATGCTGTTCCACGACGAGAGCACGAGCCCGCTGTAGGCCATGAACGCGAACGCAAAGAGCATCGCGCCAGCGCGCAGCAGAGCGCCGCCGTTTGTCTCTTCTCCCCAGGGAAGGCCGGTGAAGCCGGGCACGGAGGGCAACAAGATCAAGATCCTGAGCAGCACGAGAACCGTTACGATGAACGCGCCCCGCGCGATCCAACTGCTGGCCGGCTTGCGGAAGACATAGAGAAAGCGCCAGCGCGCGCTTGGTCCCAGGTGAGTGAAGAGAAACGCCAGCGAAACCAGCGCCAGCACGAGTCCGATCCACATGCCCCAGAGCGCCGTCGCCTCATCGATCACATCCCACCGGCGCAACAGCAGCTCCAAGAAAATAAGCCCTGCGCTGCTGCCGGCGCCGTAGAGATAAAAAGCCACCTTCCAATCCCAGTGGCACTGGGCGCGCAGCTCCAGTGTGAAAGGCGCCGTCGTCAGTCCCTTGCTCATGGCTATTTGCCTCCTCCGACCTTGCCGCCGCCTTTGCCGGTCAGGTAGAACAAGCTCGGATTGGTGCCGAGCTCTTCGCGGGGACGGAAGTGATTTTTCTGCCGCAGCAGCTCGTTGATGCGGCTTTCCGGGTCTTCGAGATCGCCGTAGTTGAGCGCGTCGGCGGGACAGGATTCCACGCAGGCCGGCGGCCGCCCCTCGTCGATGCGGTGATAACAGAAGTGGCACTTCTGCGCCGTCCCCTTCTTGAAGGCGGCATACTTCACCGTTTCATAGGGGACCTTTTCCTCGCCGTAGTAACCGTCCTCGCCATCCCAGCGGTAAGGGACGTAGTAAGGGCATGCGGACATGCAGGCCATCACGCCGATGCAAACATCCTGGTCGATCACCACGATGCCATCCGGCCGCTTGACGATGGCGCCGGTCGGGCAGGACCGGGCGCAGGGCGCGTCAGCGCAGTGGTTACAACGAAGCGGTGTGAAGGTGCGTTTGGCGTACGGGTACTCACCCTCCTCTTTCTCGACAACCTTCATCCAATGAATCGACGGAGGCGTGCCGTTTTCCGCCTTGCAGGCGATCACGCAGCCCATGCAGCCGACGCACCTCTCCAGATCTACGGTAAAGCCCCAGCGCGCCATCGTCCCTCCAATAAATTGTTTATTGCTACCCAGTCAGCAAATGGAGTGCCACACCGGCTGCACCAATAACCTGCCTTCGCCCCCATAAAGCGCTGTAAGGATACGGCGGCTGGATTTAAACGCTTCCTTCAAGGAAACTCAGAGCATTTATCCCAGCTCACAGGTCAGCCATTGCGGGAAAGCGAGAAACGAGACCGGCTCAGAGCGTGAAGATTCAGGGATTGATTACCGAAGGGCGCAACGCGCGCGGACCGGCCAGTCCCACGCGCGGGAAAACCCTGGATGGATTTCCAAATTCTAGGATTGAACACCCCTCGGCTGTAAGCCGGGGGATTTAAAACATGTCGGCTTGAAGCCGACCGAAAAATGGCCCCGACCGTCTTTCCCGCGAAAGCGGTAATCCAGTTCTTTCGCACTCCAGCCTGGATGCCCGCCTCCGCGGGCATGACGAACTGGGTTGCCCTTGTCGCTGCATACGGTGCTCATGTTTACTTGGCTCACATTTCGCCGAATCTTGCTTCGCCTGGAGCATGCCCTGAGCAGCGTCAAAGGGGCGTGGAATTTCAACCATCTTCCAAAGAGACATCAATCCCCGCTGGTTTTTTCCTCTGCCTCTTGCGCGGGCTCCTGCATGCGACGCAGCTCAAATACGACTTCGCCATGATCGGGGCAAGCAAACTGCGTCGCGTCGGCGTCCTCCTCCCATGAAAACCGTCCCCCGGTGCGCAAAGCGCTCCAGGCCGGCGCGAAGGCGAGAAACGCATAGATGCAAAGCCCAGCCGGGGTGGTCTCGCCGATCTCCCAGGCATCGCCCACCTTATGTTCCAGCGGACAGTGACGGCGCACCTTGACGACTTCCGCGCGTACTTTGAAGCCCTCTTCC
Source organism: Deltaproteobacteria bacterium (assembly GCA_016183145.1). Taxonomy (GTDB): domain Bacteria; phylum Desulfobacterota; class Binatia; order UBA9968; family UBA9968; genus JACPFE01. The sequence continues at coordinate 3,195 of JACPFE010000419.1, forward strand.
ATGGCTTGCGTACCCCCTTGTGAAATCTGTTTACCTTGGTTCTGCGACCCTAAAGTCAAAGACCGTTTACCGAACGGGAAGATCATAGCAAGATCGGCCTTCTATGCTAAGGGCGGGGATCGGAGAACAGTCTGACCATGATTGTTTCGCGTGGGAAATAAATCCGTCGAATTCTTATTTTCTGCGATTACGCTTAATTTTCACTGCCTGCTGGCTTGTTTTTCGGCACTTTTTCGACGGCCGCCCTGGTACATGTTTTGCGGCAACAAGTCGCCGATGCTCGGCAGACTTCCGTCCTTCGACTATTACCGTCCGGCCACGCTGGACGAGACACTGACCGCCATGGAGCGGCTGAATGGTAATTTTTGCGTCCTGGCCGGCGGGACGGATCTCCTGGTTGGAATGAAGGAGCGGAGAGGCAGGCACCCCGCCCTCCTCGACATCAAGGCCCTTCCCGAACTAGCGGGCATCCGCGCGGACAACGGGACGCTCTGTTTGGGCGCAACCGTCACCACCCGCGCCATCGCCCAATCGCCTTTGGTGCGAGAACGTTTTCCGATGCTTTTCCAGTCAATGAAACTTTTGGGCTCGATGCAAATCGGCAACCGCGCCACCATCGGCGGCAATTTAGCCAATGGCTCCCCCGCGGCCGACGGCGCGCCGCCTCTGCTCGCCCTCGGAGCCTCGGTAAAGCTCGTAGGAAAAACAAAAGAACGCTGGGTTCCCCTGGATAATTTTTTTATCGGCCCGAAGAAAACGATTATTGAGGGCGAGTTGCTCGCCGAAGTGCGGATTCCAACGCCGCCTCCAAGTGGACGCGGCATTTTTTATAAGCTCGGCCCGCGCAACGCGCCGGAAGATATCTGCATCGTCAGCGCTGCCGTTTACGGCGTGCCCGATGGCGGAGCGAACGGTTGGAAAGAGCTGCGCATCGCGCTCGGCGCGGTGGCGCCCACGCCGATCCGCGCGCGTCACGCCGAGGAGCGCCTCAGGGGCCAGCCACTGGAACCCAAGCTCGTAGAGGAGGCCGCGCGGATCGCCGCCGACAGAGATGCAACGCCGATTTCCGACATCCGCGGCTCGGCCGATTACCGGCGCGAGATGGTTTATGTACTCGTGAAACGCGCCCTCGAACAGATCGCTCGGGATTATCCTAGCGCGGCGTAACTGCAACCAAAAGAAAGGAGACTTTCACCGCAGAGACACAGAGATCACAGAGAAAATTCGAAATTCGAATTTCGAAATTTTGCTCCGCGTCCTCCGCGCCTCCGCGGTGAGATCTCTTTTGGATCGAGCAAGCACAGCATGAGCCGACCCCGAAAAATCCGCGTCACCATCAACGGCCGAAAAGTCGAGGCGGCGGTGGCGCCGAACCAGACGCTTGCGGAATTTCTGCGCTGCCATCTCAGTCTCACCGGCACCAAGGAAGGCTGCGACACCGGCGACTGCGGCGCCTGCACGGTGCTCCTTGACGGCAAAGCGGTAAATTCTTGCTTGGTGCTGGCGGTGGAAACCCACGGCGGCAGCGTGACGACCATCGAGGGATTGAGCAGCGACGGCGAGCTGCACCCTTTGCAGCAGGTTTTCATCGATAACGGCACCGTTCAGTGCGGCTTCTGCACCCCCGGCATGATCTTGGGAGCAAAAGCGCTGCTGGACGAGAACCCCAACCCGAGCGAAGAGGATATTCGATTGGGGCTTGCGGGGAATCTGTGCCGCTGCACCGGCTATGTGAACATCGTCAAAGCGGTCGGCGCGGCGGCGAAAGTCCTGCGTGGAGGTAAATAAGACGTGAGCGTCGCCTATCAGGTGGTCGGCAAGCCGATGCCGCGCACGGATGCTCAGAGCAAAGTGCTGGGCCAGGCGCAATACACCGACGATCTTTCTCTGCCGCGAATGCTTTTTGTCAAGGTGCTGCGCAGCCCGCATCCCCATGCGCGCATCCGCGCGATCAAAACTTCAGCCGCGCAGAAGCAGCCGGGCATCGTCGCCGTGCTCACGGCCAAAGACATTCCCGGCGAAAATTCGATGGGGCCGATCATCAAGGACCAGCAGATCCTGTGCGCCGATCTGGTGCGCTACGCCGGCGATGCCGTGGCGTTGGTGGCAGGCGAAACCGAGCAGGCCGCCGAAGTGGCGCTGGAGCGGATCGAAGTCGATTACGAAGAGCTACCTTTTGTGTTCGATCCGCTGAAAGCGTTGGAGCCCGATGCGCCAGTTGCGCATGAGGGCGGCAACATCGGCACCCACATGAAAGTCCGGCGCGGTGACATCGAGGCCGGCTTCGGCCAAGCGGCGGCGGTTGTCGAGGCACGCTTCATCACGCCGCGCGTCGAGCATGCCTACATTGAACCGGAAGTCGCGCTGGTTTCGCTCGATGCCCAGGGGGATGTCAGCGTTTGGTCCTCCACTCAATACGCCCATCTCGACCGCGAGGAAGTAGCGCGGATGTTGGCGCTGCCGCAGAGCCGCGTGCGCGTGCGCCAGATGGTTACCGGCGGAGGATTCGGCGGCAAGCTCAATCCCCATGCGCAATGCTACGCCGCGTTGGTCGCCTGGAAGACCGGGCGGCCCGCCAAAGTCCATTACCATCGCGACGAGTCGTTGATCGCCAGCTACAAGGCGCATCCCTATGTCATCGATATGAAGCTCGGCGCCGACCGGGAGGGAAGACTCACGGCCATCGACGCGCGTCTCGTGGGCAACACCGGCGCTTATCTCTGTCAGGGGCGCGCGGTCATCACGAAATCGGTCACCCATGTTTCCGGCGTTTATTATATTCCCAACATCAAAGCCGACGCCTACGCGGTTCATACGAATACCGTTCCTTGCGGCGCCATGCGCGGCTACGGCGTCCCCCAGGTGGCTTTCGCCCTGGAGTCGTTGATCGACGAGTTGGCGGACCGCCTCGGTCTCGAGCCGTTGGAGCTGAGGATGCGCAACGCGCTCGACACGACGTTGCCGAATGCCACCGGTCAGATCATGCCGGCGAGCATTCCGGTGAAAGAGATGCTCGCGCGGGCCAAGACTTCGGTGGAGTCGCTGCGGCCGCTCTTGAAAGAAACGCCGCCGGGGCGCAAGCGCGGCATCGGCGTCGGCTGCAGCAGCCGGGGCATCGGCAGCATACGCAAGGCATCGCGCAGTACAGCGGTGGTGAGCCTCCATCCAGACGGGAGCGCCACCGTGGCTTGTGGACATGTGGACTTGGGCCAGGGATCCGACACCATGATGGCTCAAGTTGCGGCGGAGGAGCTGGGGTTGGATGTGGACCGCGTTCGGGTCATCACGAACGACACCGCGATCTCACCCGATTGCGAGTCCACATCCGCAAGCCGAGTCACCTACCTCTCGGGCAACGCCGTGCGCTTCGCCGCGGCAAAGATCAAAACCCGCGTGCTCGATCTCGCGGCTCGCGAGTTCGATTGCGCTGCGGACGAAGTGAAAATGAGAAACGGCGCGGTGGCCCATCGCGAGCAGGGTTTAAGCCTCGCGGCGCTCTTCGGCAAAAACACCATGCACATCATCACCGAAGTGGCCGAACATCTGCCTGCGACCACGCCGCCCGATCCGGAGACCGGACAGGGGAAGCCCGCGGGAACATATAATTTCAACGTCCACATCGCGCTCGTCGAGGTGGACGAGGGCACGGGAAAAGTCGAGACGCTGAAATATCTCGCGATGGGCGACGTGGGTAAAATGCTCAACCCGATGGTCGTCGAGGGACAGATGCACGGCGGGATGATGATGGGTATGGGCTTCGCGTTGAGCGAAGAGGTCAAGATCGATTGCGGCGTGGCCAACTCGACCTTCGCCACCTATCTGATTCCCACCGCCTGCGACGTTCCGCGCGAACTGATCGTCGATGTCATCGAAGACGCGGAGCCGACGGGACCGTTCGGGGCGAAAGGTTTTTCGGAAGGCTCTCTCGATCCCGTGGGCGCGACCATGGCCAACGCGGTGAGCAACGCCATCGGCGTGCGAGTGACTCAACTTCCCATGACCGGCGAGAGAATCCACCAATTGCTGCGCCGACGGGGTGAAGCAGTGCTCAAGGCGGTTAACTGAAAACCCCTCACCTCCAAGGCGAGGGGTTCGATAGCTGTCGGCTTGAAGCCGACAAGAAAAGTTCCCTCTCCACCACGTCCTCGTGGGGGAGAGGGATAGGGTGAGGGGGCGACGATTGCTGGACCCTCACCCTTACCCTCTCCCGCAAAGCGGGCGAGGGTGAAAATCGCTTGTCGCCTTTGGAGACTTCGCGCCTCGCCGGTTTGAAAGAAACGGGAATTGCACGATGGGCTTAGGAAGCGCGTTAAAATCTCTTGGGCTTTTTTCTCTGGCGCAACGACGACCCAAAGGGGACAGTCCCCCTTCCGTCCCTCGACAGGCTCGGGACGTGGTGAGCCCGCCGAACCACGGAAAGGGGACTGTCCCCCTTCTTAGCCCCAGCAAGACCCAAAGAATTCCCAGCGTCTGCCAGATGTGCGTCAATACCTGCGGCATCATCATCAAAGTGGAAAACGGCGTGGTGGTGGGCATCGAAGGCAATCCCGACAACCCCCATAACTACGGCCGGATCTGCGCCAAAGGGATTTCCGCGCTGATGGGACTCTACAATCCCCATCGCGTACTCACGCCGCTAAGGCGAACCAACCCGGAGAAAGGCATCGGCATCGATCCCAAGTGGGAGCCGATCGATCCCGAAGAAGCCTGGCAAATCGTCGTCCAGCGACTGCGGCGCGTCATGGAAGACGATCCGCGGAAATTAATCGTCCTGGGCGGCACGGGAGATCCGGAGTCCGTTACGACCGCCGTCGGCGCTTTCGGTGAGTGCTTCGGCACGCCCAACGCCGGCACCGGCACCCCCTTCGGCGCCAAGACCTGGGCCAATTATCTCAACACCGGATCGATGCATACGGAGCCCGATTTTGCGCTCTGCCGCTATCTCATGCTCTTCGGCTCGCAGAAGGGAACGATGGTCGGGCATGACACCATCAAGTGCGCCAAGGCAATGGCGGATGCGCGCGAGCGCGGCATGAAGCTCGTGGTCCTCGACCCGATCTGCACGCCGATCGCGTCAAAGGCCGACGAGTGGTTTCCGATCCGGCCCGGCACGGACCGCGCCCTCGCGCTGGCCATGCTGAATGTACTGCTCAACGATCACGCTTTCTACGACGAAGAATTTCTGCGCGGTCAGACCAACGGCGCCTATCTGGTAAACGGGGATGGCCGCTATCTGAGAGAGGCGGGAACAGGAAAACCTTTGGTCTGGGACGAAGAGCAACAGCTTGCGTGTGCTTACGACGCCGCGCCCGTCAAGCCCGCGCTGCTCGGCGACTACATCGTTGACGGCATCGCATCCCAACCAGCCTTTCAAGTCTTGAAGAATCATCTGCGCCACTATTCACCCGACGACGCGGCGCGCATTACCGATGTCCCCGCCGCGACGATCCGCAGACTGGCGCGCGAATTCGGCGAGGCGGCCGCCATCGGCGCCACCACCGTCATCGAGGGACGAGAGATGCCGCTGAGGCCGGTGTGCGCCTTTCCCGACTGTCGCGGTTTGGCCGCGCATATGTACGGCGTCTGGACCAGCACCGCCGTGCAGCTTCTCAACGTGATGGTGGGCGCCGTCGATGTTCCCGGCGGCAACTTAAGCACCAACGTCGTCGGGCCGCACGGCAAGTTCCGCGTCGGCGAGGGACCCGAAGGAATCGTCACCTCGGGGCCCGAGCTGGGCAATCGCCGCCCCTACCCGGCGCGCACGCCGGTGGCGCCGCGCACGCTCGACTTGGGCGATCTCCTGCCCGTGGGAAGAAGCCCGCGGCCGCTTTTGGCGCTGGGGCTGACGGACTATGCCGACCTGCTTCCCTACAAGGCGGAGGCGGTGGTTCATTTTTCCTCCAACGCCTTGATGGTGGCGGCCAATCCCAAAGTCCTCGCTCAGGCGCTGAGTAAAATTCCCTTCATGGTCTCCTTCGCCCATGTGGTGGACGAGACCGTCGAGTTAGCCGACATCGTCTTGCCCGTACAGCACGCGCTGGAGCGCTACGATTTTCCCGTCAACAGTCTGCGCGGCTGGGTCACCGGTGATCGCTGGTACTTTACTTTGCGCCAGCCCGGCGTAAGTTCCTCTCCCGAAGTCAAGCATGTGGCCGACGTTTTTATCGAACTCGCCGAGAGATTGGGGCTGGGAAAAAAGATGACGGCCGAATTGAACGCGAAGCTGCGCCTCAAAGATTCTTATCGCCTGGACGAAGAGAAAAGCTACCGCTGGAAAGAAATCCTCGACCGCAGCGCGAAATCGAGCTTCGGCGAGGAGCACGGCCTGGACTGGCTCACCGAGCATGGCCTCGTAACATGGCGACGCGAACTCGGTGAGAGATACCCGCGCGGTGTGCTCAAGCTGCCGCGGCTGCCGATTTACTTTGAGCACATGCTGGAAGTCCGTCCCAAGGTTGAAGCGCTGCTCAAGGAGGCGAGACTGGATTGGGATCTTTCCGGCTATCAGGCGATGCCTTTTTGGAAACCCTGTCCGGCGACCGCGCAAAAGGAACGGGGATACGACCTCACGGCGGTGAACTTCAAGTTTGGTTTTCATTCCTTTTCCACCTCGCAGGGAAATCCCTGGCTGGAGGAAGTGACCGCGCGCCATCCCTGGGGCTACAATTTAATCATGAACGCGGAGAGCGGTCGGCAAAGAGGCATCGCCGACGGCGACAAGATCATCGTGGAGAGCTGTGAGGGGGAAGCTTTCGAGGGTAGAGTCAAGCTCACCCAGGGAATTCATCCTGCGGTCCTGGGAGTTGGAGCCTGCTTCGGTCGTTGGAGCCGCGGCGAGCCTCTGTGCCGGGGCAAGGGCGTTCACTACAATGCCCTCTTGCCGCACAAGATGGGCTGGATCGACGCCATGTCCGGCCACATCGACGCTTGCGCCCCCGTGCGCGTGAAGAAGGCGTAGTCGCAAGTATTGATTTAGTGGGAAGGAATTCGGAGATCTCACGCGGAGGCGCTGAGTACGCTGAGAAAGGATAGTATAAAAAACCTCTGCGATCTCCGCGTCTCTGCGGTGAATACTCTTTCTCAGTAGAACCGAAAGAACTTTGCGAGTGAGGTGCGATGCATGGGAGATATTTATCCGAAGTTTAAAGTCGCGGCGGTCCAGGCGGCGCCGGTTTTTTTGGACCGAGAAAAAACCACCGAGAAGGCCTGCCGGCTGATTCGCACCGCCGGCAAAGAAGGCGCCAAGGTCATCGGTTTCCCCGAATGCTTTATTCCGGGCTTTCCCCATTGGTTCGACTACCGCCTCGCCAGGGAATGCAAAGGTTTTATCGCGGAGTTATTTAAAAACTCGGTGGAGATTCCCAGTGCCATGACCGACGCTCTTTGCCAGGCCGCCAAGGATGCCGCGGCCACGGTGGTGATGGGACTCAACGAGCGCGACCCCGACAGCATGGGTACGCTCTACAATACCCAGCTCTTCATCGGAGCAGACGGGCGCATTCTCGGCAAGCATCGCAAGCTCGTGCCCACCTGG
>JACPFE010000377.1:0-4857 GCA_016183145.1 Deltaproteobacteria bacterium
AAAAGTGACAAACGGAAGGGGAGAGGGCGGTTAAATACTTGCCGGGTTTTGTCTAGGATTGCTGGTATGAGGGAGTCCTGGATCGACTCGAAATCAAGTGTACGGGGAACCGTACCGGGGGTTCGAATCCCTCCCTCTCCGCCAATTCTTTCGTAATCAATTTTACTGCCCTTGTCTGCAGATCGGCGCGCGTCGCCAGCCGGTCCATGTTGACGTAAGCTTACGTGGTCGCGTTGCTGCGCGCGTCGGTGACGCTAAGCAGGTTGCCGTTCGCATCTAAGTAAACCGAGTGGTCCCGTTTAGCGGATCGAGCCTCCAGGGCAACCGGATCAACGCGTCGTAAGTATGGATTGTCTGGAAGCAGAGCTAATAAAATCACTATAATGAAGCCTGACACCGCTCCTGACACCGCTCCCTCGTCGAAGCGTTGTCGTCATCTCCCGCAAATAATCCCTTACGCAATTACGGTGCGCGTGATAAGTAGGATCAAGAACGAGGTGGGCAATGAAGAAAGCTGCTCTCTTTTTAATCCTGGTCGTTGCGGTACAGCTTGCTGTTGGAGTGCTGGCCGAAGCCCAGCAGCCGAAGAAAGTCCCGCGGATAGGCTATCTATCGACGATCGATGCAGCTCGTGACTCGGCCCGTGCCGAGGCCATTCGGCAGTCTCTGCGCGAGCGCGGCTACACAGAAGGACAGAGCATCACCACTGAGTACCTATATGCAGAGGGAAAGGTCGATCGGTTCTCTGAGCTTGCGGCCGAGCTGGTGCGTGGCAAGGTTGATATCATCGTGGTATCAGGAGGGGTCAGGCTGATCCTGGCGGTCAAGAACGCGACCAAGACGATTCCCATCGTTATGATGGGCGGTGGGGTCGATCCCGTCGAAGCAGGCCTAGTTGAAAGCCTTGCCCGTCCCGGCGGCAACGTCACCGGCCTAACAAACCTTACCACAGAACTACGCGGGAAGCGGCTGGAGCTGCTCAAAGAAGTCGTTCCCAAACTTGTCCGTGTCGCTGTTCTCCACGATCCGGCCGCTCAGGACAGTGTACTCGAGGTGAAAGAGGTTCTCCCGGTCGCGGCGCGTGCGCTGCGGTTGACTCTTCAGCCTTGGCAGGTACGCAGTGCGGACGATTTCGAGCGGGTATTCGCCGCCCTAAATAAGCAGCGCCCGGATGGACTCTACGTGACCACCTCAGGCCCGGTAATGCGTGCTAATCAAAAACGGATTGTGAGCTTCGCGTTAACGAGCCGGTTACCATCGGTCTACGAGTACAGAGAAGCTGTAGATGCTGGTGGGCTCATGTACTACGGAGCGGACCAGGCTGACACCTATCGGCGCGTCGCCTATTACGTGGACAGGATTCTCAAAGGCGCTAAGCCTGCCGATCTTCCCGTCGAGCAGCCGATGAAGTTCGAGATGGTGATCAATCTGAAGACAGCGAAGCAGATCGGCGTAACGATTCCGCAGTGGACGCTGATGAAGGCGACTAAGGTGATCCAGTGACCACGTGGCGAGGCTAGGATTGAACTATTTTCTCCCTCAAACAAATCCTGCGAGATTTGCCTGAGGCGTCTCCGTTGTCTTTATCTCCCTGTCCCTCTCTAGCGCCAAAGCTGCCTGAAGAAACCCGTTTGGTCCAACTCCCGGACCACGCTCGTATCGATGAAGACCTGGGGATTAGCGGTTCGGGCCTTTGCTGTTGGGCTTACCGGCATGGTCATGCCTTGCGGGCGAATTGAACCCAAGCGTCGATCCCATAGACTTCGAATATTGTGTATCACCGCTTGATTTTCACCCGCTTTGAATGTTAATTAAGGGCATGAATTTACACGACCTGACAGTTAACCAACTCAAACGGGCTGCGGCGATTAAAGAACAGATCGAGAATCTGAACAAAGAGCTGCGCGCTATCCTCGGTGCGCCAGCTCAATCGGCAGCCGCGCCAAAGAAAAACCGGCCCATGAGCGCTGCTGTGAGAAGGAAAATTGCCGCTTCTCAAAAAGCCAGATGGGCGAAGGTTCGAGGTGCCAAGCCGGCGGCGCCTTCAGCCAACCCCGCTGCGAAGGCCAAGAAGAAGACAATGAGTCCAGCAGCCAAAGCAAAGTTGTCCACCAAATTGAAGGCTTACTGGGCGGCGAAGAAAGCCGGCAAAAAATAATCCGTGGCAAGTCCTAGTTTAGCGGAGTCGCCAAGTCCCGCGCGAGGATTGTCGGCTTGTTAATCGCCTCATTGTCCGCCGCTTACTCTCATTGTCCTAATGCCGCGTTAGCCGTTCAAATAAATTCCATCCCAGATAGTGTTGCGGCTTCTATCAGGTGGCCGTATTTGCTTCCGCAATATGAGTAATAGTTCAGATGGGATCGTTCATTTATCATCATTCAGACTATGAAGTACCCCGCAGCAAGCTGCGGGGTAGCAAAATCCTAGAAACCCAAAACCTCAGGACAATTCCATGCGATGCAAACTTCGGGGAATCTGACCCTGAGTGATTGAAAGGAGAGGGGACCATGCAAGGTGCGGAGATCAATCGCGACGAGGAGATCCGGCAATTAGCGTACCGATATTGGCAGGAGGAGGGGTGCCCAAACGGAGCCGAGCTTCAGCACTGGCTGAAAGCCGAGGCAATATGGCTGGAAGAGCATCGTCCGAGAAGCGAGCCCAGCGCATCCAAGTCTCCTAAGGGAAGAAAACCCAGAAAACCTCCCACGGTTAAGAGAGAGCTATAGTCCCCGACTTTGGCCGGTCGGCGCATATGTCTGGCAACGCACGCAAGCCGACTGCTTCCGCCGCGGTATGATATCCGGACTTTGATCTCAACCCTAGACCTCTTTCCGCCTCTGGAGCCACATGCGCTCCGAAAGAAGCATGGGGCAGGGCGCTCGTCGGCCAATGCCCCCCCAAAGCCCCGCGCTACTCTTAATCGTTACCATTGTTGAGAATTTCGTTTCTGTTAGCCTTCCACCCGTGCGCAATATTGCAAACATACAAACAGAATACGCTTGGATTTTGATCCTGAGCCGCTTGGCATTGGGCTTGCCTGAGTCAACCCCCAAGACAACGGGCTCTCTTTCGAGGGTGGGGTTTGCTGGGGCTCGCCAGCGTCGGCCGATAGAAACTCGTCAATGGTTATGGTTCGATTTTAGAGTTCTCAGGATATTCAAAGGAGGGACGAATGAAGATCGATACTCGCAAGGCCGTCGTTCGGCCGATGACCCATGCAGACAAGAAGGCCGTGTTGGAAATTGACAGAGCGGTCTCTGGGAAAGAAAGGGCCGGTTATATCGAGGCGAAATTTTTTAGAGCCACCGAGGACAAAGAACAACTGCTTAACTCCCTCGTGGTGGAGCACGAGGGTCGGGTTGTCGGCTTCGTCATGGGTGAAATTTATCTTGGAGAGTTTGGTATTCCTAATGACACAGCCGCTATCGACACGATCGGGGTGCATCCGGAGTTCCAGAGAAGCGGTATAGCTCATATGCTGCTTGACGAGTACAAGAGCCACGCCAGAAAGGCGGGCGTGAAGCGCCTTCATACCCTGGTGGAATGGAACGATTGGAAACTCATCCACTTTTTCGATTCCATGGGATTTTCGCCGGCAAGAACTTTGAGCCTGGAAGCGCCCCTCTGAGATAGTTTTGGCTCAGCAGGTTCTCCTTCAATCAAGTCCCGAGTGTCTTGGTGCTGTCCGAGTTTTGTCCGAGAACCGCTGCCGTCGTGGTGAAGCGACAGAGATAGAAGCAAGAAGCTTGGCTTGGTTGTCTATTTCTGTCCGTGGTAGGCCATGAAAGGGAAGAGGGACCTCGAAATCAAGCTCACCCATAGAGTGACGGGGGTTCAAATCCCTCCCTCTCCGCCAATAAGTTTTTCGCCCACTCTAATCGATTCCGACTGAACCACTATCCTTGACGTCGAATGGCGCCGGCGCGATAGGCCCCGCGCAAGCGGACCTATTGAAATTGGCGGCGCGGTCATATAAATACAGGGCCGCTGAGATTTATCGGCGCCATCACTGACCTTAATGAGACCTACGACGTTCCAGCTTATCGCGCTCGGCCTTGAGTTCCTGGGCACGTTATTGCTCGCGGCAGAGGCGATAAAGCTTTATAACCTCCATCTAGTTCGACGCATGGGCGTGGTCGACAATTTCGTGGGGAGTGGCCCATCAACAAACAGGCTTCACGTTAGATACCGCAACCGCGCGCTTTGGGGGTTATACGGGGGCATCTTCATATTGCTTGCGGCCGTTCTTGCCGATGCCGTTCTGCTATTGCGCGACTTCAGTATATCGGAACCGCTGGCAAGCTTTCGCTCCTTCGTGCCTGGTTCGTTTTTAATTGATATTTTGGTATCACCGCCGGCCGTCTTAGTGGCGTTCGTCACCTTGGGTTATTTTGGATTGTTTCTGATTGACGTCCTGGCGTTTCCCCTTTTGCTTACGATGGTCCTGCTGAAAATATGGGAGAGACATAGCGGGAGCGGCGCCATTGGGGTCATGGGCTTCGTTTTTCTTCTCACCGGTATCTCGTTGAGGATGTATCTGGATTGGCTGGATGCCTGACGTGCTATCCATCGACGGGGGCTGCCAGAGTGCGCGTCCTTTGGGCGCTGTGATCCGATGCCGAACCGCTTCATTCCCCCATCGAGTTGAATACCCCGCCCGTTCAATCGATTTCGTGTGATCGTAGCGCGAGCCGCGCCGCGGCCACGCCCTCGAAGGAAATGGCGGATGGGTTTAGCCGGAAGCTTAAGGGGATTGTTTCGCGTTACCCTCCTTCGCAGAAGGCCACGGGTGTAAACCCGTGGATGAATGCGAGGTGGGTACCCTCCGTAGCCTTGGCGAAGGAGGGTACGCTTCGG
>JACPFE010000377.1:4873-15161 GCA_016183145.1 Deltaproteobacteria bacterium
TCGGAGGGTTCCGCCCTACGAAGCGCGTGGACAGGTGCCACGGCCGTAAGGCCATGGGGCTCCACTGAGATTTTGCCCGCTCAAGGCAAATGAGACAAGGGTCAGTGCGGCCTTTTTATCTCGATCGACCAGGCGCCACGGTCGTCGAAGACCGCATCCTTGAAAAGCGTATCGTAAAAAACTTCGATCATTTTTCTGTTGCCGCGGATTTTTGCCACGCTCAAGGATTTCCAGATGTCCTGCCAGGGTATCAGCTTCATGTCCTCGAAATCCGCTCTGAGGCGCGCCAGGTCGGGAGGCCCGATGGATCGATTGTAAGCGTCGGCGACTTTTGGGTCGTTGGTTTTGGCGGGTTGGGTGTCTTTACTCGATGATTGCGTCATGGGAGTCCTCCGTGCGATTCAGCGACAAAAGTATGAATAAGCGCCGCTGGTTTCGAAACACCGCGATTTTTGTCTTGCTCGATTGCCGAACGTCCAGGGCTCCCTCTGAACGACGGATCGAGTTCAATAATCGGCGCGACCATATCAGCGTATAAAGGCGCCGTCAATAGCCCGGGTTCCCCTTTTCGAGCTTAAAAAGAATCGCCCGAAATAGGCAAACAGGTCGGTGAATCACTTCGGTATCCAAAACAGCATTGCGGTCATTCCGACCATCCAAATCGAAGCGTCGTTTGTAGAAATATCCGAAACTCTGTGGTAGTTTCGAATCACCTGAAATTTCAAATATCGCGGAGTCATTTGCTTGTAGGGAGAGGTGACCGAGCGGTTGAAGGTGCACGACTGGAAATCGTGTGTACCCCTAATAAGGGTACCGGGGGTTCGAATCCCCCCCTCTCCGCCACGAGAAAGTGCTGAGTAACGAGTGCTGAGTGCTGAGCCGGGGAGGGAACTCATTACTCAGGACTCAGTACTGAAGCGAAGCGCTGGGATGTCGATTGCTGATAGTCAGGTCCCGTGCAAGGCGGAACCGTGAACCCCGTCAGGTCCGGAAGGAAGCAGCGGTAACGGATCATCCCCTGTGCCACGGGGCAACCTGGCTGTCAGCAATGGGCACCCCGTTTTAGAAAGGTCGAGGATCGAGAATAGAGGATCGAGGATCGCATCGCTATCTTCCATCCTCCATCTTCGATCCGCGGCTGAGATTTATGAGTTACCTGGTTCTAGCGCGTAAATGGCGCCCGCAGAGTTTTGAAGACATTGCCGGGCAGGGCCACATCACGCGGACTTTACAGAATGCGATTCGAACCAAGCGCATCGCTCACGCCTATCTTTTCACCGGGGTGCGCGGCGTCGGCAAGACCACAGCGGCGCGCATCGTCGCCAAAGCCTTGAATTGCGAAAAGGGCCCGACGCCGACTCCGTGCAACGAGTGCAGCCATTGCCAGGAGATTACCAACGGGAGTTCCATCGACGTGCTCGAAATCGACGGCGCTTCGAACCGCGGCATCGACGAGATCCGCCAGATCATCGAACACGTGCGCTACCAACCGGCCAAGTGCCGGTTCAAAATCTACATCATCGATGAAGTGCACCAGGTGACCAAGGACGCCTTCAATGCGCTTTTGAAAACATTGGAAGAGCCGCCGCCTTCGGTCAAGTTCATTCTGGCGACCACCGAGCCCCATCGCCTGCCGGAAACGATCCTGTCGCGCTGCCAGCGCTTCGATTTCCGGCGCATCGCGCTACGCGAGATCGTGCAGCGGCTCGACGATATTGCCAAGAAAGAAGGACTTAAAATCACTCCCGGAGCGCTGGTCCTGCTCGCGCGCGAGGCCGACGGCAGCATGCGCGACGCCCAGTCGTTGTTGGAGCAGGTGTTGGCGTGCGCCGCTCCTGGGAATGAAACCAGCGGCGCGCCGGCGGTCGATGAGTCTCTGTTGCAGGATCTCCTGGGGCTCGCCCAGCGTCAGCTCCTCTACGATCTTTCTGCCGGGGTGTTTCGAGGCGACGCGAAACGGTGCGTTGAAATCATCGCGGAGGCGGCCGCTCAAGGACGTGATCTCGGCCGGTTGTCGCGGGATTTGGTCGAACATTTTCGCAATTTTATGGTGGCGCGCTTGAGCGCGGAAAAAGCGGCGGCCACCGCATCCCTGCTCGATCTTCCGGACCAGGAGATCGCGGATTTGGTCGCTCAGGCGCAAGAACTTTCCCTGGAAACTCTGCTCGACTATTTCGATTTCATGGCATCCGGGGACGAGGAGGTCGCGCGCTCGGCCAATCCTCGCTTCGCGCTGGAAACAGCGCTGATCCGGCTAGCCACGTTGCCCAAGACTTTGCCGGTATCCGAACTGCTCGAAAGGCTGGAAAAATTAGAGGGACGCTTTTCCGGGACGGCGAGACCGGCGGCGACGAGGCCGAAGGAAACGGCCGCTCCGGTTCAGCCGGCCGCCGCGCCGTCTGCCAAATTCGAAGCTGGGATTAGCGGCGACCCCTCGACTCAGGCCCCGGCCATGGCCGGGGGCCACGCGCTCGGGATTCCGCCTGAAAATCGAGGGCCTGTCCTGAGCAAGCGAAGCGAGTCGAAGGGGGTCGAAAGTGGTGCCTCGGGCTTGCCCGGGGGGCTCCATAACGATGGGGCATGGCAGGGTTTCGTTGCCTTCGTCGGCAGGGAGAAGAAATTTCTCGCTTCGCATCTCCTGCCCTGCACGGTGCTCGAGCTCGCCCCCGGCCAGTTGAAAATCGGCGTCACTGAGCGGCATCACATGAATTACCTCCTCGACGCGGACAATTTTTCCGCGCTGAAGAGCTTGGCTAAACAATTCTTTTCCCCCGACATGTCGCTTACTCTGACGCCGTTGGCGGTCGATGCCGAGGCGAAGACCGGCGATATCGCGCGGGGCGCGCCAGCTAGCCAGGGCGAGGAGCGGAGCGAAATGGTCAAGGAAGCGCTGCGCATCTTCGGCGGGTCGGTCAGAAGCGAGCGCAAAGAAAGCGTGTAGGGGGGAGGCGCTATGGCGAAGGGCATCGGCGGAATGGGAAATCTATTAAAGCAAGCCCAGGAAATGCAGGCGCGGATCTCCAAGATTCAGGAAGAGCTGGGCCAAAAGACGGTCGAAGGCTCGGCCGGCGGCGGCATGGTTCAGGTCACGGTCAATGGGCACTTAAATCTCACGGCGGTAAAAATCGAACCGGCGGCAATCAATGGCGAAGAAAAAGACATGCTCGAAGATCTGATCCTCGCCGCGGTGAACGACGGCATGCGCAAGGCGCGAGACATGGTGTCCGCCGAAATGAGCAAGATCACCGGCGGATTCAAGATTCCAGGGCTGATGCCGTAGGGGGAAATCGTCGAGAATTGAGGATGGAGGGTAGATGATCGCGTTAGGAGAACGGGAATCGCCATCCTCAATCTTCTATCTTCCATCATCGAGTTTGTTATGACCTACCCCGCGCCGCTGGCCCGTTTGATTCAAGAGTTGTCGAAGCTTCCCGGCATCGGGGAGAAGAGCGCGGCGCGCTTGGCGTTTCACCTGTTGAAGGGCAACCTGGACGACGTCGCGAGTCTGGCCGACAGCATCGGGAAATTGCGCGAGCAGATAGGCTTGTGCCCCCAGTGCTTCGGTTTCAGCGAACTTGTTGCCCAGAACGGCGACCCCCCGCTCTGTTCCGTGTGCCGCAATCTCCAACGGGAACAAGACAAGATCTGTGTCGTCGAAGAGCCCGGCGACTTGATCGCGGTGGAGAAATCCCAGGAGTTCAAAGGCCTGTACCATGTTCTCCACGGAACGATCTCACCGCTCGACGGCATCGGCCCCGACGCGCTGCGGATCAAAGAGCTGCTCGAGCGACTGCGCCACGGCTCCATTCGCGAAGTGATCGTCGCCACCAACCCGACGATGGACGGCGAGGCGACGGCGTTGTATCTATCGAAAGTGATCAAACCTCTGGGCGTTGTGGTGACCCGAATCGCGCGCGGGATGCCGATGGGGGGGGATCTTGAATACATCGACGTGGTCACGCTCGGCAAGGCTCTGGAAGGCCGAAGAGAAATCTAACCAAAGGTATTTGAAATTCGGAAACGAAGAAGAGATCGGAAAAACCATGTCTCCCGCAAAGCATGTCCTGAGCGAAGTCGAAGGGACGCAAAGACGCGAAGTGACGGGCCGAGGTCCGTCATCCCGAGCAAACGCGAGGGATCTGAGAAAGATTTCTCCCGGAGCTTGTCCTGAGCGTAGTCGAAGGGGTCGAAATGACACCGAGTGTCACTTTGCGCCTTTGCGCCTTGGCGAGATAAATTTCCTGGAGTCGTTCTGTGCAACATTTCCAAGGTAAGTATCGCCTAAGGCAGAGCTTATGCGTTGGTCGATCGCCGCGTTCGTTGTTTCACTGATGCTTTCCGGTTGTTTGTACATGGGGCGGGATTTCGTCACGACCCCGGTGCGAAGCATCGAGAACAACGTGACGACGCAAAGAGAAATTTTCAGCTACTTCGGCGAGCCGATTCGCAGGGGGCTGGAAAACGGCTACGAGACTTGGACCTATTCCTATCAGTATTACGAACTCGCCCAGCTCCGTGATTCTAAGGAGCTTTACGTGGTTTTCAACAAAGACAATACCGTAAGAAGCTATTCGTTTACCGCCAAATAAAAACTGCGCGCCTCACCGCAGAACGATTTCCCGCTAGGGCTCGCCATCGTTCCCCGTCGGTCTCGGTAACGCTCTGTCGCTCGCCAGTAATTTCTCCACCCTGCTCTGAATTTCGTCGCAGACTTCGCGGAAAATTTTCAGGACTTCGTCTTCGCTGCCTTGCGCCACCGCCGGATCGCGCAGCGGCCAGTGTTGTCGCTCGACCTGAGCCGCCAGCGCTGGACAGGTTTCCTCGGCCTCGCCGCAAAGCGTGACGAGAAGATCTATCTTTTCGATAGGAACCGCCTCGATCCCTTTCGAACGTTGGCCGGAAATGTCGATGCCGACCTCGTTCATCACCTGGACGGCGAGCGGGTGTAGGCCCTTCGGTTCGGTTCCCGCGCTGAAAATTTCGGTTCCGGCCGGGGCGAGATGGCGCGCGAAGCCTTCGGCCATCTGGCTGCGGCAGGAGTTGCCCGTGCACAGAAACAGTATCGTTTTGCGCTTCTCCTGCGGTGCCGCAGCGGGCAAGGTAATTCGCACGGTTGTTCCTTTTTGCACCACGCTCTCGATCTTCAATTCGCCTCCGTGGGCTTGTACGATATGCTTGACGATGGCGAGGCCGAGGCCGGTGCCGCCTAAGTCCCGGGAACGGGTCTTGTCCACGCGATAGAAGCGCTCGGTCAATCGCGGGATGTCTTTTTCGGGAATGCCTAATCCCGTGTCCGACACCGCGAGTTCGATCCTGGGTTCCCCATCATCCTTCAAGAGGCGTCCGGAAACCTGTACCTCGCCGCCTGGCGGCGTGTATTTGATAGCGTTGTCCACCAGGTTGATCAAGAGTTGCTGCAGCCGGTCGGTGGCGCCGCTCAGCGGTGGCAGATCAGGCTCCACGAAGTCAGTCAACGCGACTTGCTTTTTGGCGGCTCCGTCCATGAAGACTTCCAGGACCCGCTGGATGAGATTCTTCACTTCCACGGGTTGGTGAACGATGGCGCCGCGGCCGGATTCGAGATCGGACAAGGTGAGCAAATCCCCGGTCAAGCGCCCGAGTCTTTCGGCATGCCGCTCGATGATCTCAAGAAAACTCGCGGCCTCCTTCGGATCGGCGGGCGGCGTGCGCAAGAGGGTTTCGACATACCCCTGGATCGCCGTCAACGGAGTGCGCAGCTCATGGGACACGTTGGCGACAAAGTCGGAGCGGACCGTTTCCAGGCGCTTGAGCTCGGTGATGTCGTTGAACACCAACAAAAATCCTAAAAGGTGGCCGCGCCCGTCTTGCAGCGGCGCGCCATTGACGCGGAACCAGCGCCCCTCGCTCAGAGCGATCTCCTCCGAGTAGTGCGCCGCCGAAAGATCCGCACGGGCAAGCTCGCTCACCACTCGGTGCAGCTCCGGATGGCGCGAGATCTCGGCGAGCGTCGCATTCGTGACGTCGCGGTCCGCCGCGACTTGGAACATCTTTCTCGCCTGATCGTTCATCAGCAGCAAGCGGCCCCTGGCGTCGATCACCACCAGCCCTTCGATCATGCAACGCAATATCGAATCGACTTTTTCTTTTTCGCTCACGAGTTCCTGGATGTTATCCCTGATTTTCGCGCTCATTTCTTGGAGATGCTGCTCCAAAAGATCGAGTTCGTCACCGCCTCTCGGGACAAAACTCCGGCGGGAAAAGTCTCCTTGCGCCACGGCGCGGGAAAATTCCACCAGCCGATTCACCCGCGCGCTGAGCCGGCGCGAAAAGTAATAAGCCACTCCTGAACCCAGCACCAAGGCCAATAGCAACCCGGCCAGCAGCGCGCGGCCGAAGGAGCGGGTTACGTTTTGGATCTCGCTGAGGGAAACAGCGACCCGCACGACGCGCTGCGCGTCTCCCTGGGTCTGGCGGTAGGCACGGTACAGGAGATCGTGTTTGACGGTGGTGCTGTAG
Source organism: Deltaproteobacteria bacterium (assembly GCA_016183145.1). GTDB lineage: Bacteria > Desulfobacterota > Binatia > UBA9968 > UBA9968 > JACPFE01. Next base: position 11,372 of record JACPFE010000377.1, read on the forward strand.
CGCACCGCCGAGCCGGTTCCGTGGGAGAGCGCGGCGGCGACTTCCGGCCGGGTGCCGTGGTTTTCCAGTTGGACCGCCGGTTCGTCCGAGTCGCCGATGACGCGCCCGTCCCGAGCGATCACCGTAATCCGCACGCCAAGTTCCTGGGAAAGAGTTTTGCAAAGCGCGTCCAGGGAACCGGGCTCATCGGACCACGGCAGGACGCGCGCGAGCACGCGGCTCTTTTGATCCATGACCCTATCGAGGGAGGCAACATGGAAGTCTTTGAGCAGGTTGCCGGTGTAGAAGTAAAAGCCGACGGCAAGAGGGATGACGATGGCGAGGTGGGAAAGAAAAAACTTGTAGATGAGTCTGCTATTCCACGGCCTTTTCATCGAATTTGTACCCGACGCCGCGCACCGTGAGTATCCATTTCGGCTTGCGGTCGTCTTTCTCGATCGCTTTACGCAGCCGGCGGACATGAACGTCGACGGTTCTCGGCGTCACGAAGGTTTCGCCGCCCCAGACCCGGTCGAGAAGCTGATCGCGGGTCAGCACACGGTTAGGGTTTTGCACCAGAAATCGCAAGAGGTCAAACTCCTTCAACGTGAGACGCACGGTCTTGTCGGCAATCAGAACCTCGTAGGTTGCAAAATCGATCCTTAGCGGCCCGTTGTGATAGCTTTCCTTGCCTTCCGCCGTCGTCCGCAGCTCGGCGCGGCGCAGGATGGCCTTGACCCGCGCGACCAACTCGCGCGGGCTGAAGGGCTTGGTGAGGTAATCGTCGGCGCCGGTCTCAAGCCCCAGGACTTTATCCGCTTCGCCCGCCTTGGCGGTGAGCATGAGAATAGGCAATGTCGCGGTGTCCGGTTTGCTCCGCAGGATTCTGCAAATCTCCTGACCCGAAAGTCCGGGCAGCATCAGATCGAGAACGACCAGATTCGGCTGCTCGCGCTGAATCAGCTTGAGCGCGTTTTCGCCGTCCTCGGCTTCCAATACCTTATAGCGCTCCTGCGCCAGGTGATACTGAACGAGCTTGCGAATGTCGGGCTCGTCTTCGACAACCAAGATTTTCTTCGCGGGCATGGATGAATGGTAGTTCAAATCGTTCCAAACGATCAAACTGTTCAAAACGTCTTGAGCTTTTTGAACGCTTTGAACTGCTTGAACCTCATCTGCTAGACCGACGGCGGCAGATCTTTCATATGGCGGATACTTTTCCCCTTGACCATGAAAACCACCATTTCGGCGATGTTGGTCGCATGGTCGGCGATGCGCTCGAGGTATTTGGAGATCGAGGCGAGTTTCATCGCGCGATTGATCGTCAGCGGATCGCCGATCATGTAAGTGATGACCTCGCGGAAAATCTGACTGTTGAGCTGGTCAACCTCCTCGTCGTCTTTGCAGACTTTAAGGGCCAGTCCGGTGTCTTCGCGCACGAAAGCGTCGAGGCTCTCCCGGATCATTCGTTCGGCGACGCGTGCCATGCGCGGGATGTCGATATAGGGTTTGAGTTGCGGTTCCTGGTTCAGCTCCAGGGCGCGCTCGCAAATATTGACCGCCATGTCGCCGGCGCGTTCGAGGTCGGTGGTGATCTTGAGGCCGGTGGTGATGAAGCGCAAATCGCGCCCGGCCGGCTGATGCAGCGCCAGCAGTCGAATGCACAGATCGTCGATGTCGACGTCGAGGCGGTTCACTTCATGGTCCCGTTCGATGATGATCTCGGCCAGTTGCGATTCGCGGTCCACCAACGATTTAACCGCCTTCTGGATCTGATCCTCGACGAGGCCGCCCATGTAAAGGATGTCCTCGCGCAGTTTGCGCAAATCCTCTTCGTACTTTTTGTCGGTATGTACGGTCGGCATCTCTTCCTCCGTGGGTCAACCCGAACGGCAACGCAGGTTCCAATCGTTCAAGCCGTTCAAAGCGTTCAAGCCGTTAGCCAAATCGGCCAGTGATGTAATCTTCGGTTTGCCGCTTCTCAGGGGTGGTAAAGAGCTTGGCGGTCTCGCCGAACTCTACCAACTCGCCGAGGTAGAAAAAAGCGGTGTAGTCGGACACGCGCGCGGCCTGCTGCATATTGTGAGTGACAATGACGATGGTGAACGTATCTTTTAGCTCGTGAATCAGCTCTTCGATTTTCGCGGTGGAGATCGGGTCCAGCGCCGAGCAGGGCTCGTCCATCAGCAGCACTTCAGGCTCCACGGCGAGCGCCCGGGCGATGCAGATTCTTTGCTGTTGGCCACCGGATAAATCCGCCGCGCTCTTATGCAAGCTGTCCTTGACCTCGTCCCACAGAGCGGCGCGTTGCAAACTCGTCTCGACCACCTCGTCGAGGATGCGCCGGTCATGGATGCCGACGATGCGCAGGCCGTAGATCACGTTCTCATAAATGCTCTTGGGAAAGGGATTCCATTTCTGAAAGATCATGCCGACCCGCCGCCGCAATTGGATGACGTCGGTGGAGGGATCGTAGATATCTTTGCCGTCGAGCTTGATGCTGCCGGTGATCCGAGTGTTGAGCACGAGGTCGTTCATCCGGTTAAGACAGCGAATCAGCGTGGTCTTGCCGCAGCCCGACGGACCGATGAGCGCGGTCGCTCTCTTGGCCGCTATATCAAGATGGATCGATTTGAGCGCTTGTTTGGCGTCGTAGTAAAAGCTTACGTCCTCTACCTGCATGATGGGCTTAATCTCGTCGTCGAGTTTGGCTGCGGGCTGCGCCCGTTCCTGCGCGGCTACCGGCATATCGATTCTCAGTGCTTCGATTCCTTCTTGGAGGCTCATTGTATCTCCTGCCGATTTGTTTTTCACGCCCTTGGTTCCTACCATCTGATCCGTTTGCGGAAGCGGTAGCGGAAGTAAATGGCGATGCCGTTCATAATGAGAGTCATGACCATCAACACCAGGCCGGTGGCGGCGGCGTTGAGATGGAACTCCTGCTGAGGGCGAGAGACCCAATTGAACATTTGAATGGGCATGACTGTAAACGGCGACATGAGCCACTGAAACGATATGAATGGAAACTCCGACGTTATCGGCGAATCCGGCAAGAACGCGATGAAGGTCAATGCGCCGATCGTAATCAGCGGCGCCGTTTCGCCGATCGCACGCGACAGAGCGATGATTACCCCTGTCAAGATGCCGCCGGTCGAATAAGGTAGAACGTGATCCCGGGTGGTTTGCCACTTCGTGGCTCCCAACGCGTAGGCCGCCTCGCGCATGCTTGCCGGCACCGCGCGAATCGATTCGCGGGTCGCGACGATGACGATGGGGAGAATCAGCAACGCCAGGGTCAGTCCGGCGGATAGGATGCTCTGGCCGAGCTTGAGCTGATAGACGAAAAGCCCGAGGGCCATCAGGCCGTAGACGATGGACGGCACCCCGGCGAGGTTGGCGATGTTGATTTCGATGAGCACGGTCAGCCAATTCTTCGGCGCGTATTCCTCCAGGTAAACCCCCGCGGCAATTCCCATCGGCACGGCCGCGAGCGCGGTCACCACCATGACCAGCGTCGTCCCAACCCACGCCGAGAGGATGCCGGCTTGCGCCGGAAAGCGTGAAGGAAAAGAGGTGAAGAAGTGCAGCGTCAAACGCGCGGTGCCGTCGATGGCGAGATTGACGATCAGGGCCGCGAGGGTGAGCATGCCGATGAAGGTGGAAAGCAGGCCGACGACGGCGAACAGGCCGTCCAGCTTTTTGTTGCGGGTGACATTTTTTTCGAGATCGGTCATTCTAGTAGCTCTTCCGGGTTTACTGTGAAAGAATATTTACCGCAGAGACACAGAGTTCGCAGAGGGTTCGTTCAAGA
>JACPFE010000378.1 GCA_016183145.1 Deltaproteobacteria bacterium
CCGAGTCCTATCCGAGGCCATTTCCCGCCTGTCAACCTTACCCAATGACGCCGCTATTCAAGAGGTCTCCACCGTGAGCAAGCGGATCGCCGCTGAGCTGGCCCACCTGAAAACCTTCCCGCCCCCGGCGCACCCGGCTGAGGCCATCGGCGCGATTCGCCGCAGCCTCTTCAAGGAGGTCGAGAAGCGCCTGCCGGCCGTGCGCGAGGCGGACAGCCGTTTCGGCAACTTGAACAAGGCCACGACTCGCCTGATCGAGCTGTATCGTAGCGGCAACGCTGGCGAGGCGCGGGCTCTATTAGCCTCACTAGGGCCGCTGCAGCGGGCAGCGGAGGCATCCTTGTGGGAGCTGATAAACGGCTTGAATGCCGCAATGGTGCAGTGGGTTGCCGACCTAGATAGTGCGAGCCACGTAGAGCTGTTCGTCGTGATGTTCCTGGTATTGTTCGCGACCGGGATCGCTTTTCCCCTGGGCTACGTCTTTTCGCAGGTCGTCGTCCGGCCCGTCAACGAGGTTGACAGGGGTCTCGATCGCGTCGGCTCCGGGGATTTCTCCACTCAAGTCCAGGTGGAGAATCGCGATGAGCTCGGCGAGTTGGCGGAGCACGTTAACAAAATGAGCGCGGAGCTTGACCGGCTGTACGCGGAGCTGCGAGTCCTGAACGAGAACCTGCAGCAGAAGGTCAACGAGCAGCTCCGGGAAATCGAGCGCGCGCGGGAGCTGAAGCGCTACCTCTCGCCCCAGGTGGCCGACTCAATCATCGCCGGACAGAGCGACGTTAAGCTGGCCACCACGCGCAAGAACCTGACCGTCTGCTTCGCTGATATCCGAGGCTTTACCGGCATCGCGGAACGGATGGAGCCGGAGGAGCTGATCGACCTGCTAAATGAGTATTTTGCCGCCCAGACCGAGATCGTCTTCAACTATGGCGGTACGCTCGACAAGTACTACGGCGACGGCATGATGGTCTTCTTCGGCGACCCGATCCCCTACGCCGATCACGCTGAGCGGGCGGTGCGGATGGCCCTGGAGATGAAGAGAAAGCTACCGGAGCTGGAAAAGCGCTGGTTCATGCGCCAGGAAGAGCGCTTGAACATAGGGATTGGGATCAGCACCGGCTACGTCACGGTGGGTAACATCGGTTCTCCGGCGCGACTGGACTACACGGTCATCGGCAACAACGTCAATCTCGCCTCGCGACTGGCCGACTCGGCCGCCCCGGGACAGATCCTGGTCACCGAGCGGACGATGGTCCAGATCCAGGAGATCGTTGAGGCCCGTGAACATGGGGAGCGGATGGTCGAAGGCGCCGCCCGGCCGGTGCGGATTTACGAAGTCCTCGACACCAGGCTCCCCTCCGTGTAGGGGGTTGGGGTCAGGCAAACTTTTTTGCTAATTTGTGGTTTGCACACTACGGTTGCGTCGGCGCGCTCTATCACGTCATGTGTCGTGGCAATCACGCGCAGTCGATCTTCAAAGACGATCGAGATCGGCAAGGCGCAGCTTTCGGTCGAGCAGAGGTTTAGGAAAGCTGGCAGAGAAGTTGGCGCGAAAACCAGAGTTGCGCGGTGTCGCGATGGGAAATCATTAATGCGTCTTATTATTTTTCTCTACTCGTGACTATGTTTCTGACTTCCATCGCAGGGGCTCAACTGACCCGGCTCAATGTCGGCTACAGCGCAATTGGCGCCGACCGGCTGCCGGCTTGGGTCGCAAAGGACAGCGGGATTTTTACAAAGAATGGTCTCGATGTGCAGCTTATTTTCTTCACCGGCGGGACCACGGCGATCCTTGCGCTCGTCTCCGGCGAGGTCCCGGTAACCCAAGTATCTGGACCGGGGCTTGTCAATAGCGCCATGTCTGGTTCAGACGCTGTTTTTAGAGCCGCTGGAATTACATCTTTGAACTACGTGTTGACGGGCAAGCCGGGGGTAAAAACCTCTGAGCAACTCAAAGAGGGAACTCTAAAGATCAGTCGTTTCGGCTCAGCGGCGGATTCAATCGCTCGGTTCGCTCTGAGAAAAATCGGCATGACTCATTGCAAGGATGTAATCCCGATGCAAGTGGGAAGTGGACCAGAGCGGCTACATTGACGGCCTCTACAAGAGAAAGTAGATCCGTTCAAATCGTTTAAGCCGTTCAAGCGGTTCCAGTCCTCTTAGCTCCCCTTGATAACGTGTTGAACTTTTTGAACGGTTTGAACTGCTTGAGCCGTTATTCTCCACAGGCCCCCCGTCTCAGGCATGCTCACCGATAAAAAAGGCGAGGCAGCGGCCCGTGAGATTGAAGACTGGGCCACAAGGCGTTCCGCGCCGAGAAATACGCCGAATAGAGCGACCGGCAATTTTTGATTAGCGTGCTTTAAGGAAGCCCTTGCTGCGGTGGCAAGGGCTTTCTTGTTTCTACTCACCCCGTCCTGTAATATGACCGCAAATCCACTTCGAGGTGTATGTTTATGGCGACAAAAAGAATGCTCTATTTGACGGTCGCGGCATTGCTTTTCCAGGTTTTTTCCGCGCCGTTCGCTTGGGCTCAAACGACCCGCCTAAACGTCGGCTACAGCGCGGCTAGCGCCGACCAATTGCCCGCCTGGGTGGCGAAAGACAGCGGGATCTTCGCCAAGAACGGCTTCGATGTGCAGCTCATCTTCTTTACCGGCGGCACCACCGCGATCCTTGCCCTGGTGTCGGGTGACGTCCCGATAACGCAGGTTTCAGGACCTGGATTGGTCAATAGCGCGCTGGCGGGATCGGACGCCGTGTTTGTCGCCGCCGGGATAATCTCGCTGAATTATGTGCTCATGGGCAAACCGGGAATAAAAACCGCGGAACAGCTCAAAGGCGGCACCGTCGCGATCAGCCGGTTCGGGTCGGCAACCGATTCGATTGCCCGTTTTGCATTGAGACGAATCGGGTTGACGCCCGGCAAAGACGTCACCCTCGTGCAAGTAGGCAGCGGGCCGGAGCGGCTGACCGCCGCCCTGACCGGCAGAGTGACCGCCTCGGTGATCAATCCCCCTTCCAGCTTTATCGCTGAAAAGCGCGGATTGGCCGTTATCGCCGATGTCGCGAAGATGGGTCTGGTCTTCCAACACACCGGCGTAGGGACGACGCGCAAATTCATTAAGGAACATCCGGACACGGTGCGCCGCTATGTGAAAGCCCATGTGGAAGCGGTCCATAAAATGTGGACGGATAAGGAAGCGACGATCAGGGCTTTGAGCAAGTACATGGGCAGCGGCCTTGAGCGTGAAACGCTGGAAAAGAGTTATGATAACGTGATGACCGAGGCCCTCTATCCCAAAAAACAATATCCCAGCCTGGAAGGGCTCAAAACCGTCATCGAAGAGGTCGCCGAACGCGACCCCCGCGCGAAAAGCGCGAAGCCCGAGCAGTTCGTCGATTTCACCTTCATCAAAGAGCTCGACCAGTCGGGCTACATCGACGGCCTCTACAAGAGAAAGTAAATTCGTTCAAACCGTTTAAGCCGTTTAAGCGGTTCCTATCGTCCTTGCTCCCCTTAATACCGCGTTGAACGGTTTGAATTGCTTGAATTGTTATTCTCCACAGGCCCCCTCTCTCAGACATGCTCACCGATAAAAAAGGCGAGGCGGCAGCTCGTGAGATCGAGGAGTGGGCGAATCGAATCGCCACGCGATTGGATGAAGGCCTGAAAGTCAATGTCTACGACGACGCCGACTCAAATACCTACGTGCTTCGTCTGGCCAGCGGAGCCAGAGTGTTGATTTTTCGTCTCTCCGAGTCCCAAGTTCGAACCGACGGGCGGGAGGCCGAATGCGAGCGCACGCTGCTGCGCAAAATAAAAGATTTGTGGAATTTGCTTTGACTGGCCGGCGGGTCAGTACCCGCCCCGCAATATCCGCGCGGCGTCTTTGGCGAAATAAGTCAGGATCATGTCGGCGCCGGCACGCC
>JACPFE010000011.1 GCA_016183145.1 Deltaproteobacteria bacterium
AGCAAGAACCCGCGGCCAGGGCCGGGGCTCGAGTCGAAGGGTCGAAGCGACCAGCTGGGGACTGGCTACCTTTTCGTCTGCCAAAAAGTTGCGTGTCCCCTTTCCGGAAGCTAGATTCCGGCTCACCCTCCCGCATTCCCGGGGGTTGGCCGGAATGACGTGAGAAGGTATACAACAAACTTCAAGGACACTACACTAGCTGATTTCACAAGCTGATTTACCGTCATTGAATGGAAGACGGCGACCCGCAGGTGATTCTCAGTTCATCGCAGGGTTGACTAATCTCAAAAAACTTTTCCCAAACGTGCAAAGAGATTCACTCGGCTGATTTTATGAGCGCGAAATTTCCAACGAAAAACCCGCTCACTCGGTTGGCACAAACTTCGCTCAACTGATCTAAGCGCACGGGCGCCGCTGACGCGAAAGACCCGGCGCGGAAGGAGAAAAGCTCATGAAGAACGGTAAACAGGACGTTGTGCGGGAAATCATGATGGGCTCGCCGGTGAGTCTAAAGCCGGAAGATACGCTGGATTTGGCCAGTGACGTGATCTCTCTGGGAAGGATCCGCCACATTCCGGTGGTGGAAAACAGCAGGCTGGTAGGGTTGCTCAGCGAAAGGGATCTCATGGGGGCCGCCGCCAACCAAATCTTCGGGCTCAAGCAAAAAAGCAAGTCGGCGCTATTGAAGACCGTGTTGATCAAAGACGTGATGAAGAAAAAGGTCATTACCGTGGCGCCCGACACGAAGATCAAGGAGGCGGTCCATTTGATGGCGGAAAAGAAGATCGGCTGCGTGCCGGTGGTGAGCGACGGCGTGTTGGTCGGATTGGTAACGACCACCGATATTTTGAAATACGTCGAAGGGCTGGCGGGATAGAAGCGACTGCGCCGATGTCGCGGAACCATTGCCGATGCCGCGCGACCAACTTACTGTGGTGAAACTAAAGTTCGCAAAACAAATGCGTGGCCGCCCCGCCGTCTTACCCGCGAAAGCGGGTATCCAGTAGGGGGGGGTTCAAACCCGCTCTGACAAAAACCTGGATTCCGGGTCGCCCCCGGCCTTCGCCGGGGTTGCCCGGAATGACGGGCAAATTATTTGACAGATTTCTGAAACAGGACACTAGCATGCAGGCATTCCCCGGCGGCCCGAATCCGGGTTCGCCACGATGGCCCGCTTGCGCCATCGCTCCGATTCTCGCCAAACTCGCCAAACACCTGGCGCTTCTCGCCACGGTCCTGATCATCGGCGGGGCCAGCGGCAGATCATCCGCCGCCCAGATCGGCATTCTTATCGTCGTCGTCCTCGCGGCTCTCTTACATTCGATTGCCCGAACCTTACAACGGCGCGAGACCGTCTCAGGTCCGCCGCACCGAGGACCGTCATGATTGCGGAGCTCCTCCGCCCCGCGAAGGTCGTTTTTGGACTGAAAGGCAGATTTCCACAGGCTATCGACGTGCTCTGCGAAAAATCCGCCATTCCCGGATTGGCAAACCAACTGCGCGAGAAAATAGGCAACCACGATGAAGAGCGTTTCAGTTACATCGGCGATGGGATCGCGGTGCCGCATCTTCGTATCGACAGTCTCGCCGCGCCGGAGCTGATCCTCGGCCTTTCGCCGCAGGGAATCGCTCTAAACGATCACCTGGTCAAAATCATCCTCGTGCTCGCCACGCCGGCAGACCAGACCGCGCAGCATTTGCAACTGCTCCAGCGCATCGGTTCGCTGCTGCCGGCGCTTCGCGGCGAGTTGCTCGCCCAGCGCAGCGCCGAGCGCGCCATCAGCGCGGTCGCCCGCGCCGAGCAACAGTCGGCGCTGCCGACCTACTTGAATCTCACTCAGGAGCAAATCGGCTTCGAGCTGCAAACCGATCTCGCCAACGGCCTGACCGCGGCGCAAGCGGAGTCGCGGCTTGCGCGCTACGGACCGAACCTTCTCAGACGGGCGTTCCGAAGTCCCTGGTATTTACACCTCGCGCGCAATCTCTTCAGCTTTTTCGCCCTGCTGCTGTGGATCGCGGCGCTGCTTTGCTTCGTTCCCGGCGTCGACCTGCCGCAACTAGGATTGGCCATCCTTACGGTCATCGTCGTCAACGGACTTTTCGCCTTTCTACAAGAGCATAAATCCGACCGGGCCCTCGAAATGCTGCAACAGTTGATCGCGCAGAAATGCCGCGTCGTTCGCGACGGCGCGCTCCGCGAAATCCAAGCCGGCCAGCTTGTGCCGGGCGATCTCATCGTTCTGGAGGAAGGCGACCTCGTCCCGGCGGACGCGCGCTTAATCGAGGCGTTTGAAGTCGAAGTCGACAACTCATCGCTCACCGGCGAGACCACGCCGGCGCGCCGCTACAAGTCCGACCAGCCGATCCTGATCGCCGGGAAGTTTCTGTGGATCGAACTTCCCAATATCGTTTTCGCCGGAACCTCGCTCATCCGCGGACGCGCCCGCGCCGTGGTTTTCGGCACGGGAATGAATTCGGAGATCGGCAAGATCGCCCACCTGACCCAGCAAATCCAAGTCGAGCAGAGCCCGCTGCAAAAGCAGTTGCGCACCACCGTCTACGCCATCGCGGCCCTGGCCGGAAGCCTGGGCCTGGCGTTTCTGCTGCTCGGCTGGTTGGTCGCGGGACTGACTTTTCTCGAAGCGTTCGTATTCTTCATCGGCCTGTTCGTCGCCAACGTGCCGGAGGGGCTGCTGCCGACAGTGACACTCTCTCTGGCCATGGGCGTCCAGCGCATGGCGCAACGGCACGCTCTGGTCAAAAGCCTGCCCTCGGTGGAAACGCTCGGCTGCACGACCGTCATCTGCTGCGACAAGACCGGCACGCTGACGCAAAATCTCATGATGGCGACCGAAGTCGCCGTCGACGGCAAAGTCATCGAGGTCTCCGGAGTCGGCTATCGTCCCCAAGGGGATTTCACTCTGCAGAGCAAACCGCTTTCCCTAGATGCGATCTCCCGCTGGAGCGCGCTCCATCGTCTGCTCGAAAGCGCTTTCATTTGTAACAACGCCAAGCTGGAAAAAAGCGGCGCCGACTACCGCATCATCGGCGACCCGACAGAGGGCGCTCTGGTCTGTCTCGCGGAAAAGGCCGGCATGCGCGGCACACATCAACGACTACACCTCAATCCCTTTGAATCGATCCGCAAGCGCATGAGCGTGCTGGTCAAACCACCACACCAAACGGCGCCGGTCATTTACGTGAAAGGCGCGCCCGTAGAAATGCTTCAACAGTGCGATCGCATCCACTGGGGGGAAGAAGCTCGCCCACTCACCGACTTAGATCGCAAGCGCATTCTCGAAGAGAACGACTCCATGGCCGGCCGCGGCTTGCGCGTGCTCGCCCTTGCGTATCGCGACGGCGCCGAATTGGACGCCGCTCGATACTCCACGACGGAGATGGAGACGCAGCTAGTATATCTCGGCTTGGTAGCGCTATCCGATCCGGTGCGGCCGGAAGTCCGGCCGGCCATCAGCGCCTGCCACAGCGCGGGCATCCGGGTGATCATGATCACCGGAGATTACGCTTTAACCGCCGCCAGCATCGGCCGCCAAATCGGTTTAGGACAAGGCTCGGCGGTTCGGGCGTTTACCGGCGCCGACATTTCCGAAATGGATGACGCGGAATTGCGCGCGATCCTGAAAGAGGGAGAAACGATTTTTGCCCGGGTCACGCCCGAACACAAATTGCGTATTGTCTCTCTGCTCAAAGAGATGGGCGAAATCGTCGCCGTCACCGGCGACGGCGTCAACGACGCTCCGGCACTGAAGAAAGCCGACATCGGCATCGCTATGGGACTGCGCGGCAACGACGTGGCCAAGGAAGCCGCGCACATGATTTTGACCGACGACAACTTCGGCTCCATCGTCGCCGCCATCGAGGAAGGCCGCGCCATCTTCGACAATATCAAGCGCTTCGCCGCCTATGTCCTGAACAGCAATCCCCAGGAGATGTATCCATATATTTTTTGGGTCTTGTTTCCCGGCATGCCGCTGGCGATGACGGTCATGGGCGTCTTGGCCGTGGACGTCGGAACGGATTTGATTCCCGCCATGGGGCTCGGCATCGAGCCGCCCGAAGAAGACATCATGGAGCGGCCGCCGCGCCGCCGCGACCAACGGCTGCTCTCACTCAACTTCATCCTGCGCTCTTACTTCGTTCAGGGAACCCTGCTCGCTCTCAGTTGCTACGCCACCTACTATTATATGGGCTGGGTGCTGGGCACATGGCGGCCGGGCGAGAGTTTCCCTGCCATGCCCTCGTCCCCGCCGGGTCTCAAATTCAGTGAAGCCTCATACGCCTATCTCCAGACGCTGACGGCTTACGCCTCATACGCCTATCTCCAGACGCTGACGGCTTACTTCTTCCCGACGGTCACCACGCAAATCGCCAACGTGCTTTGCAAACGGTCGTGGAAAAGCTCTCTGTTCTCGGTGCATTTTCTCAACCACACACATCGCCGCGAGGCGCTGGAAGCGATTTCGAATTGGCGGGCTCCCCGATACACGACGCGTGTCAGAATCGACTACCACATCAAGGGCCCGGCCGAAGTCGCCAGCGTACACGCCTTCATGGAACTGACTGCAAGCCTGCTCCTTCTGCCGCTCAAATTCGTCTGGATGATGTTTACGCAACTGCTGGTAAAAATCGAACGGCCCGTCATCGTGCCACTGACCGATCGACTCGCGCGCTTTCTGGAGCGTCACT
>JACPFE010000390.1 GCA_016183145.1 Deltaproteobacteria bacterium
AAAGAAAATGCGAGATGCTTCGCTCCGCTCAGCATGACATCTATGGGATTTTCTCTCATTACGACACAGTCTCCAAGGGGGGAGGAAACAGGGGGACGGCGGAATTTGAAGAAAAAACAAGGATTCACAACAAAGCCAGAAGCGCCAAATCTTTTAAATCCGGAAAGGCTTCGACGAGCGCTTCGGGCGCGCGCATCTTTGGGTCGCTCGCCAGCTCCGATTTTAGCATCAGAGCGTTGGCCACGGCTTGGCCGCGCGCGTGATTGTTAAAAAAGATATAGAACTTCATCGTCGGAGACTGCGCCGCGAGCTGCTTGATCTTCGCGCCAAGCCGGCGCAGGCTGTCAGGCTGATAAAAATAATCGTAGCGTTCCCAGGCGGCCTGATGACGCCACCATTTTTCTTGATTCCGGCCATGCAGCCGCAGATAGGCGATGCTCCCGGAGAAATCGAGCTGCTGTTTGACCGACGAGTCGAACTTCGGCTCATCGATATACGCCCACGCCGAATTCGATCGGCTCAACAGGGCGTGAGTTTCCCCCGCATAGTCGCTCCAGCTCTTGTGCCGTAACTCAACGACCTTACAATAGCGCTCGAAGGCGGCAAGGGTTCGGTTCAAACGGTCCAACGATTTTTCGTCGCGGCGAAAGCTCGCCGGATACTGGAAAAGCAGCGGACCGAGTTTTCCCGAAGCGTCAAGCGGCGCGGTGCCTTGGCAGAAAAGATCGACATCGGCGGCATCGAAACTTTCCCAGAACTCAGCCGAACCGCCGGCTTCCATGCCGAGCTTCTTCGGATGCGTGAACTTTTGCCAGACCTTGACGGCGAACTTAAAATTTTCCGGCGTCTTTTTCACCCAACCATTCGCCATCGCCGCCGTCGCCGGACGGTAAAATGTCGAATTGATCTCCACCGTGTCGAAGTAACTCGCATAATATTCCAGCTCGTCCACGCGCCTCGCTCGACTCTTCGGATAGAACACCCCGGACCAACCCTCGGGTGACGCCCCCGGATAGGAGTAACCGCAGGTTCCAATTCGAAACGGGCTCAAGTTTGCGCTCACCATGAATACGGCCGTTTTGCAGTGTCGCTCGCGCCGAAGAACAAGATACTGATTGGATTGCGCGCATGCAACGCGGGATTTGCAACCGTGGGGCAATTCATTTACGATGACTTTCGCTTTTACCCGATTTCAATTCCATCAAAGTCTTTAGGAGGATCGACTGAATGGCGACGATGATCACCAGCGACTGCATTAACTGCGGCGCCTGCGAGCCGGAGTGTCCGAACAACGCGATTAGACAGGGAGACCCGGTTTATGTCATCGATCCGCTCCTCTGTACCGAATGCGTCGGCTTTCACGACTATGAAGCCTGCGCCGCGGTATGCCCGGTAGACTGCTGCGTCACCGATCCCAATAATATCGAAAGCGAGCAAGTGCTGATCGAGCGCGCCCGCGCCCTGCATCCGGAAACGCAAATCGGCGAGAGCTTCGAGTCCCGTTTCCGCAAGGGACAGGGCAAAGCGGCCGCGCCGCAAAAAGAACCCGTCGTCCACGCCGCTTCAAGCACTGCGGTGGCGAGCGAAACTGCGGCCGCTCCCCAAGCGATGACGGGAACGGCGACCGCATATGCCGAACCCGACGTCAACACCATACAACTCCCGGAGATCGATTCATGGGAGATTCCCATGCGCTGCTTCAAGTGCAACGAGACCCATGTCGAATCCGTGCGCAATTTCATGATCGGCAACGTCATTTTCTGTCCGCACTGCCATAAATCAATGGTGGTTCGGGACAATCTGAACTACCATATCCGAACCCTGCTCAAGGATTCCTATGAGCGCTGGGAGAAAGAGCAGACCGAATTCGCCGACCGGCGGGAAAAAGAGCTCGCTCAGTTCCAAGAGAAGCGCGCTAAGGAAGCCCAGGCTTTCCAGGCGCATCAAGAGCGCGAGCTTGAAAAGATCCGTGCGCAGCTCGACGCCATCGGCGACAATTACGACGCAGCCGGCAAGCCGTTCAAAAAAGGCTCTCGCTTCGGCTGGGGATAAATTCGCCTTCCATGCTCAACTCCTGGCTTCACCTGGTCGCCCTGATTGTCTACCTCGGCGCCATCATCGGACTATGGGCGATACTCCTACCGTCCGTCTCTGCCATTGAAAAGCATGAGGACAGGGTGGGCTTTCTCGCTCGCGGACTCAAGTTTTATAACCCGCTGCAGGTGGGCGCGCTCGGCATCCTGATCTTCACCGGCGCTTTCCAGTTGACGGAACTTAAGGCGGTGTATCGGGAGCTGTTCGTGAAACAGCTCGGCTATCAGCTCGCCGTCAAGCTGCTCTTCGCCTTCCTGCTCGTGATCTTCAGCGTTTACCAGTCCATGGGCATCGGTCATCGATTCGTCAGACGGCACGAAGGTGGGGATGCGGTCTCTCCCCAAGAACTGGATTCCCTTATTCGTCGCCTTAAAGTCGCCCACTGGTGCATCTTCATTCTCGCCCTGATCACGCTCTGGCTCGGACTCGGGCTACGATTTTAAATATTCTTAAACTTCGTGCTCGTTGTGTCCTCCTTTGAAAATACCCGTTTGGGGATGAGAACCAAGAGGCCCGCCTGGGTTCCGTCATACCCGCGAAAGCGGGTATCCAGGCTAATTCGGCGCAACAAACCTGGATTCCCGCGTGCGCGGGAATGACGAGTCGAGGAGG
>JACPFE010000397.1 GCA_016183145.1 Deltaproteobacteria bacterium
CATGTTAGTTTGACAGTTGAGAGCGAGGTATTTTCAAGTCTGTTACTGAAGAAAAAGGTAGTTGTCCCGGCAGGAAAACAGAATGATATTTTTTAGAATTCCAATATTGTTATTTTTCTCCTCCTTAACGCTTTCCCAGGGCTCTCTATATGCCCAACCCTCAACCCAGTCGCTCAACATCGCCTACGTCGCCGTGAGTGGCACCCAGGCCGGGCTTTGGGTTGCCCAGGAGGCCGGTTTATTTCGAAAATACGGTTTGGACACAAGATTGGTTTACATCGCCGGCGGTTCTCGGGTAATTCAATCGATGCTCGGCGGTGATGTACAAATCGCGGCCGCCGCGCCGAGCGCTGCGGTTGATGCTGGGCTGAGCGGAGGCGATCTAGTCACGGTAGCCGGCATGGTAAATGTTGCAGCTTTCTACCTGGTCGTTCGACCGGAGATCAAATCGCTTCAGGACTTGCGAGGGCACCCGGTCGGGGTCACTCGCTATGGCGCCTCCACCGATTTTGCTATGCGCTACCTGCTGCGAAAATCCGGCCTCGAACCCGACAAGGACGTACCCATACTTCAGCTGGGAGGACAAATTGAATTGGCCGCAGCGATCGAAAGCGGCCGTATCTTTGGCGCCACCACGGGACCCCCGGCAATGGTCAAAATGGAGAGATCCGGCGCAAGGGTCTTGGTCTCGCCGCGAAATATCGGCCTGCGTTTCCCCCACGTTGGCATTGTTGCACGGAAAGCCTTTATAGCCAGCGGCCGGGACACAGTCAAAAAATTTCTCCAAGGCTATGCTGAAGGAGTCGCATTAGTTTTACGAGATAAAGAGAGCGCCAAAAAGATGCTGCGTCCCTATGTGGGTTTAGGTGACCGCGATACGATAGAAGCTACGTGGCAATACGCGAACGACACTCTGGAGCGAGTTCCCCACCCCGACCCGGAAGGAATAAGAGTTGTCATACAAGACCGTGCGCGCACGCGACCCGAAGTTGGTAAACTGAGTCCCGAGCAGTTTATCGACAGCAGTATAATACAGGAATTAGAACGTGAAGGTTTTTTTAAAAAACTCTTCCCCTGATAGTCGAGCTTAGCGACGAACGAGCCACCCTTGCAGCGATCACGCAGCGGTTATTTGTGCTTCAAGAGCCAGACTGTAAGAATTGGTTTTGAACTTTGAAATTAGAGGTTATCGAATGAATACTAAAAGACGCGTTCATGACGGGATCGCTGGAACCATCATAACCATTGGCGTAGCTCTCGGTTATTATATCAATCCGTTATGGTTATGGGTGCCGGGCATCATTGGCGCGACGCTCGTGCAGAGTGCCTTCACTGGATTTTGTCCGGTTTACTATGCGTTGGATAAAGTCGGCATTGGTGATTAGCCCGGACCCGCAAAATAATTGAAAGTCGTCTGCATTGGGATTAATGCATGGTGCCTGCATATTTGTGGGCTGCGGGGGATCCAGATGCCGCTGCCCAACAGGATTTAATCTTTACGCGCTCGCTTATAGGCGCCAAAGACGATCCTCTTGACCTCCTCGATCCAGTTCGGACCGAAAAGGCTCAGTTGCTCCCGGGTCTCAGGATTGGCCAGGAAAGTGACAGCCTCGGCCGGCGTGTTGAATCCGCCGATGAGGTAGCCCCATCCGATGAGTGGCTTCGTCTTGATCTCGACGGAGCCTTGAGACTCGCTCTCATCCCAATCGGCCGGATGATAGATGACCGTACCGCCTAACCTCTCTTCCTTCCATTTCTTTGGGAAAGAATGGATGACGCCGGCGATCACCTTCCGAGCGAAGCTCGCCCCGTTTGCCGGACGGAGAAGCTGCCCTGCCTTGGGACTCAAGCACTTGAGAGCTTCCTCCCAGATCTCCAGACGAAGGCGGTAAGCACTTAGAGCTTTCTGAAATCTCTCTTCCAGCCTGGAAGCTTTGATCAGCACCTTTGGGTCAAGACCGAAGCCGCTCACATGCTTTGCGGCCTTGGCTTTTCCCTCCGGCGCCTTGCCTCCGTTGCAGAAGAGTCTGAGCGCCTCCCGCACACGCTTTCTCGCTTCCGTCGGATCTCCATGAGCCGCTCTCACTGCCGGAAAGATCACCAGCGCGTCGAGGTATTTCTCGATCGTCTCGCGCGATTCGGCGATCCTGAGAGCCGGCAGCTCGGGCCTTACGGTCTTCCGCGTCCTCAACTCGCTGGTCTCCCAGACGAGATCAAGAAGCGAGTCCTTATGATGCCGGATGAATTCCAGCATCTCCGGACCCAGACGGGCGAAGTCTCTGGCGAGATCCTGAAGGTGGAGGTGGTACTGTTGCCTTTCCTCCTTCACCTTGCCGGCAAGCATCGCCTTTGCCTCGGCGATGGCGTCCCAGTTAGGCAGGTCGTACTCAAGGGCATCCCCTGAACCGACAAAACCCTCCGGTAGCCCTTCCATCGGCGAAAGCGGACTCGCGTCTCCCTCGTGTCTTTCCGGGTACTCTTCCTCAACGTAAGGCAGCCATGAGTCGGTGAACTGCCAGATGAGATAAGCCTCGACCGGATCGACCTCGAGGATAGCCGCGGTGGCCGCGGGCCTCACCAGCGCTGCACGGCAGCCGTGTCTTCTTCGTTCTGCCAGGCAGTGGTGGACATCCCTCAAGTAGCCATCCTGAAAACGCTCCGCTTCATCAGCGGAGGCCTCCTCTTCAACATGAACCCCTAAAGATTCGAGTTCCTCGGATCTCATAGGGATTTGAATCTGTGATAGCTCCTCACAGATCTCTTCAAGTTTGAACATGTCATTCTCCTTTCATGGACCCCCTTCAGCCCTCGAAGTGAAAGGGGGTCCATGCGCCTGTACGCGTCGGCTGATTTGTCAGCTCCAAACGCTCAGGCAGGAGAAAAGAGAGGAGAAATTGCAGCCCACAAATATGAAGGCTTAACGAATTGTCAAAGAACGTCTCCTCGTTCGAGGAGAAACTGCGGCAACGCCGTAGCCTGCGGAGATCTTACGTCACGGGACAGCACGTGCGCCGCTGTAAAAGGCGTCAAAGTCGGGTAAGTGCAAGGCTAATTCCGTAACTGGAAGTGCGTGAGGGGAAACGGACCAATACTGAGACTTAGTCGTTTAGAGAAAAACGCTTGACAGCGTACCATTTTTGGCACAGGATTGTGCTATGGAGGGATCGGTGCCGATTAAGCACATCGTGGCCAGGTTCTACTTGACGACCGGCGGCGCCAATCCAGTGCGTGACTGGCTAATGCGCTTGCCGGTTCTTGACCGTAAACAGGTAGGCCATGACATCCGAGATGTTGAATTTGGTTGGCCAGTCGGCATGCCCTTATGTAAATCGCTCGGCGACGGGCTTTGGGAGATACGCAGCGATTTACCCAGTCGACGGATCGCCCGTGTGTTGTTTTGTGTGATCGAAGGCGAATTGCTTTTGCTGCACGGTTTCATCAAGAAAACGCAAAAGACGCCGCCGGGCGATCTGAAGTTGGCAAGAAGACGAATGAAGGAGGCGAAACGATGAAGAAGCGCAAAAACCGTCATATCGGCGGGCGGTTCGATGACTGGCTCAAAGAGGAAGGCATTTACGAGGAAGCCACCAACGCCTCGATCAAGAAAGTCGTGGCGTGGCAGATTGAACAGGCGATGCAGCAACAGAAGCTTACCCGCACCGAAATGGCGCGGCGCATGGCCACCAGTCGCGTCCAGCTTAACCGCTTGCTCGATCCAGACAATGACAGTGTGACCTTGGGCACCTTGAGCCGAGCGGCGACCGCGATTGGTCGCCGCTTGCGGCTAGAGCTTGTTTGATTAGGGAACCGGATGGAACATGCTTTCCGTCCGCACCCAGTAACCCGGTCTCACGATCACGAGTTCTCTGTGTGCCGGGATCATGACACCGTTGACCACGCGCGCTGGCATATCGACTTCGCTTATCAGCGGAGGCTTCCAGACATAGGGCTGGTTTAATTCCGACCTGGTCCGAAAGTCGGCGGCAATGATTTCCTTGCCGGCCCTGAATCCCTCATCGTAGGCTTTCTTAAGTTCGTCGCAGGAAGCTTGCTGCGACCTAAGATAAGGGCAGCTCGCGAAGGATGTCTCCGGATTCTCCGCGGATGCAATTTTTCCGTCCGTCGCCACGGCTGCAGCGCAGCCGCTCAACATGATAGCGACGCACCAAACAAAGAGCATTTCTCCGAGAGATTGCCGAAACGTCCTTTCTTGGAGCCTGGTCAAAAAGCGTCCAGATGCGAGGCGCGCGATGAATTCGCGAGCGCAGGCGTACTCCGGCAGTACGTTGAAGTGAGTGATTCGAGCGCAACGAAACAGATGGGCCTTTTTCAGCAGGGTCCTGATCATATCGCTTTCCTCCTTATGTCTTCCCGCGCGAGCGCTTTGATGGGCTCGATTTGATTGCCGCTAAATTCGGCAAGCTTTCGCCGGTACCGCTCTATATCTCGAAAGTCGGTTGTCGTAACCCAGTACATAATGGATGAGAGATAGAGAATCCCTACGCCGCTTCCCCAGCTGGTTCTCAGATAGAACTCGGATCTCACTCCCGGCACCGTAGCAACCGAGCTTACGAGCTGGACTTCCTCCGGCGATAACTTCAATTCCTCTTTGAGCGTTGATACGGTTTCCCGCTCCTGGCGCAGCAGAATTTTGGTGGCCGCATTTTGAAGAATGGTTTTCCCTCC
>JACPFE010000398.1 GCA_016183145.1 Deltaproteobacteria bacterium
CACCCCCTTCCCCGGCGGCTACATGGGCAAAATTCTGCGCGTCGATCTGACCGGCGGCACGCTGAAAGACGAAAACCTCCCCGAAGAGCCGATCTTGAAAAAATTCATCGGCGGCCAGGCGTTGGCGCTGTACATCTTGCTCAAAGAGCTGCCGCTCAACGCCACGCCCTTCGGACCGGAAAACATCGTCGTCATGATGACCGGCCCGCTCACCGGCAATGGATTTACGCCCGGCGGGACCAAGATGACCGCGGTTTATTTAAGTCCTCTCACGGGCAACACGCTGGGCCGTGGCGCCACCAGCGGGTACTGGGGAACCTACCTCAAAGCCGCGGGCTACGACGGCGTCATTCTCACGGGCGCATCGCCCAAGCCGGTCTATCTTTGCATCGACGAAGGCAAAGCCGAGCTGCGCGACGCGGCGCAATTCTGGGGCCTCGGCACCCGTGCCACAGAAGACCGCTTGCGCGAGGCGGTGGGACATCAAGAAGCGAAAGTCCTCTGCATCGGTCCCGCCGGCGAAAATTTAAACCGCGCCGCCATGCTCGCCAACGACTACAATCACTTCGCCGCCCATAGCGGCGGCGCGGTGTTCGGTTCAAAGAAGCTCAAAGCGATCGTCGTTCATGGCACCTGGCGTCCGACCTATCGCGACAAGGCGAAGCTGGTCGACGCCGGTTGGCGCTGGCGCGGCACGCTGCAGCAGCACGATGTTCAGAAGAAAAAAACCAAATACGGCGCCGGCGAAGCCTGGGGCGCGCTGAATAATTTAAACTGGCGCAGCACGGAACTTTCACCGGCACACATCAAAGGGTTTGACCAAAATGACGTCGTGCTCCGTCCCTGCTTTCAATGCGCGCGCATGTGCCCATGGGACGCGACAATTGGCGAAGGACGGCACAAGGGCACCCTGCTCCATTTCAACGCTGGCGGCGAGTGGCTCGATTCTTTCTTCAATCTCGGAATCAAGGGCAACTCCGCGCTCTATCTTGCCGAACGCATCAACGACCTCGGCATCGAGTGTAGCCATTTCTCCTGTGGCGCAGGCGTAGCGTTTGAAGCATGGGAGAAAGGACTTCTCGGTCCGGACAAAACTAACGGCTTAAGGCTCGAATGGGGGAACGTTGACGCGGTGGAAAAACTTCTCTACATGGCCGCACGGCGCGAAGACTGGCTCGGTAACTTGCTGGCGGAAGGTCCAAAGCAGTTGGCCGAAGCCATCGGCGGCGACGCGCCCAAGTGGGCGGTGCACACCAAAGGCGGCACGCCGGCGATGCATGAGTGGCGGCCGATGCTGGGCCAGATGCTGCGCGAGCTGGTCGCCAGCGGCGGCATGAAGCCGCAAGGCGGCGGCTCGGTGAATCCTCCTCCCGATTTACGCTATCGTGAAAAATGGGGGCCGCTCAGCAGGGATAATGCCGACGGCTGGGCCTGGTCGCAAGTGCTCTCGGAGCAATACCGGCAATTCACCGGCATCTTCGGCGGCTGCTGGTTCGCCCAGATGAACCAAAAACCGGACGGCCTCAACAGCATCGTCGACGCCTTCAACGCGATTACGGGATGGAATTTTACCATGGACGAGGCTCTCGCAGCCGGCCATCGCAGCATGATTCTGCAAAGTCTTTTCGCCACCCAACGCGGCTGGCTCGCCGACTTCGACTGGCAGGACGTCGGCCCGCGATTCTTGGAACCGATCCCCGATGGCAAGTACAAAGGCTTCACCATCGCCAAGTGGCTGCCTGATTTAGTTTACGAGTATTACCGGCTCTCCGGGAGACACGAACGGACCGGAAGACCGTTCAAGGAAACTCTGGACAAGCTCGGGTTGGAAGAGTTTGTGCCGTGGAGCCAGGAAGCGGGCTGCTGAAGTGCTTCTATCTTGGGATCTTTTTGCCACCCTGTTGTCTTCACCACCGGTCTAGACTAATGTAGCAATGTTGCTACTAGCATGTCCGCTAGTAGCACTTATGCTAACCAACCCATGAATTCGCAGAATCCCTTCCCGATTGGCGTACCGGTCAGCGGAGAGGAACTGGCAGACCGCGAGACCGAGCTTCAAACGATAGTGAAGGAGGTCGAATCGGGAGGTCGCCTTTTTCTCATCTCGCCTCGCCGCTACGGTAAAACCTCCCTCCTGTTGGAAGCGCGCAGACGCCTTCAGCCTCGCATCCCGGTCGCCTACTTGGATCTTTTCCAGGCAACGTCCCTGGCTCATTTCCTCGACCTCTTTGCTAAGGCAGTTCTCGAGTCCGTGGAAGGGGCTGTTGAAAAGGCGATCCGGGTGGCTGGCGAATACCTTCGCGCCATTCGTCCAACGATGACCGTCAACCCCCAGGGCGAGCCCGAGTGGTCGATCGGATCCTCGCAGCAGCAGGCGGATCTCCTTGAGCTCCGCGATCAGATTCTCGCTCTTCCAGGAAATCTCGCAAAGCGGAAGAAGCTGCGCCTCGCGGTCTTTATGGACGAATTTCAGGAAGTAAGGAATTTTGATGGCCTCGCTTTGGAAAAGGCCATGCGGGCAAGCTTCCAGCAGCAACCTCAAATCAGTTATGTCTTTGCGGGTTCCAAAGAGTCGATTATGTGGGACATGGTCCGTTCACGAAAATCTCCTTTCTTTCGCAGCGGCCCCACCCTCTCCCTTGGGCCGCTCCCGGCAGCGGAGTTCACGCGGTTTCTTTCAACAAAGTTCAAGAAGGCCGGCATGAGCATCTCAAAGGAAAAGCTGGGTGAGATCCTCCGCCTCGCGGACGAAATCCCGTATAACGTTCAGTACCTGTGCCACGCTCTCTGGAATGTAAAGCAAGATCCTGGCGAAATCTCCGGAGGCGACATGGCCCGCGCCGTGAAGTACGTCCTGTCCGCAGAGACCGCCTACTACGTTTCCCTCTGGGATCAGTTCTCGCTCCATCAGCGACGTACCGTGCGGGCGCTTGCCCGAAGCGGAGCAGTCGCTCCTTTCAACAAGACTTTCCTGGCAGAGTACGATCTTGGACCCTCGGCCTCCGTCGCCCGCTCCCTTGCCCAGCTCCTGAAATACCAAATTCTCAGAAAGGCCGAGAAACGCTACCGCTTCGCCGACCCCTTCTTCCGCCTTTGGGTGCAAACGAAAATTGCTTGAGCCCTAAGGCGGCCAGGATGTCAAGAAAGCAGGGGTCTAACCCCGGCAACTCGGTGCTACCGGTTACCAGCAAAACACGAACGGACCGGAAGACCGTTCAAAGCGACGCTCGACAAGCTCGGACTGGAAGAGTTTTCGGAGTGGTGCCAGTTGGATTAGAAATCTGCACGGGTAATTCTAACGCGAAATTTTGCGGGCATGCTTGAATTCTTTTAGAAAGGAGCGCATCGATCGTGTGCGTCCGGCGGCGATGTCTTCTTCAGCCCGCACCAGAAGTCGCGCCATATTGCTCGCTTTCAAATGCTTTTCATAGGTCTTTGTGTCCATCAGTACGGCATCCGCTTTGCCATTGACCGTGAGGACTAAAGGTCTCTTCGTTCGATGCACTTGATTCAGTACCTCTTCAGTGTTGCGCTTGAGATCGGTGACCGATCTAATATTCTCCGCAGGATTTAGCGACATCTGGACCCTCCTTGAGTCGAGCCTAGTGCGAAAGATAACACCAAATCCGCTGCTCAACAACGCAAGGTCATTAAACATCACCCAGAGCGCCTGGATCGCCGACGTCGACTGGCAAGACGTCGGCCCGAGGTTCCTGGAGCCCATCCCCGACGGCAAATACAAAGGCTTCACC
>JACPFE010000399.1 GCA_016183145.1 Deltaproteobacteria bacterium
CCGTCATACCCGCGAAAGCGGGTATCCAGGCTAATTCGGCGCAACAAACCTGGATTCCCGCGTGCGCGGGAATGACGAGTCGAGGAGGGCACCCTGTGGAAGGAAATCCCTCCATTTTCATTCTCGGCGGGCGAGCGTAAGCTCATGACACACTTCGTGGGGAACGAAATCAAAGTACGGTGCCGGGGTGTCCACACGAAAGCCTGAAAAGCCCTAGAAGCAGGGATCTCGATGGAGAAGGAACAGGTAGCCATCAACGTCAAGTTCATGGGCGATCTACGCGCGCTGCTTCAGCGGCGTACTCTCACAGTCACTTTACCTCAGGGAAGCACCGTTGGTGATCTCTTTGCATCGCTTTGCGGCAACTATGGTGAGCCTTTCTCTAGCCGCGTCTTCACTCACTCAGGCGCGCTCCAACACTATATTCTGGTTTTCTTGAACGGGCAGAACATCAAAGACGTGGGTGGCTTGGCGGCGGCGCTGGGAAAAGACGAGGTAGAGATCGTAATGCTTCCCATGTTCGAGGGAGGATAAAAAATGGCCTCAAAATGGATTCCGACGGCTTGCGGCATGTGTTACGTGGGATGCGGTGTTCGGGTTCTCGTCGAAGACGGCGTCGTGGTCAAGATCGAGGGCGACCCGAACAATCCGCAAAATCAAGGGGTGATGTGCGCCAAGGGCAAGTCCGGAATCATGAACCTTTACAATCCCTATCGCGTCAAGACTCCGCTCAAGCGCACCAATCCGAAGAAGGGAATGCACGAAGATCCAGGGTGGCAAGAAATTTCCTGGGATGAAGCGCTAGACACGATCGCGGCCAAACTCGACGCCATCCGCGACGAACCGCAAAAGCTCTACGTCCAGGCCTGGGAGATCACCGGCGATTGCTTCTACTGGTCAATCGCTTTCGGCAGCGCTTTCGGCACGCCGCACCTCATGGGGAACGCTTCCGCCACCTGCGGCAAGGTGATTCATCCGGTGGAGTTTTTTTCCGGCGGCGGCTTTCATCAACAGCCCGATCTTCACTACTGCAAATACGCCATTCTGGTGGGAACTCAATTCGGCCTTGGGGCAAGAGGAGCCTTCAACCACATCACTATGGACATGGCTGACGCCCGCGCTCGCGGCATGAAAGTGGTCTCGGTCGACCCCGTGGCTTCTCACGCCGGCAGCAAAGCTAACGAATGGATTCCGATCCGGCCGGGAACCGACACGGCTTTTGCGCTCAGCATGCTTCATGTGCTGTTAAACGAGCTGGGACTTTACGACGCCAATTTTCTCAAGCACAAAACCAATGCCCCCTATCTTGTCGGACCGGACGGCCGGTACCGCCGCGAGCCCGGCTCCAATAAGCCATTGATCTACGATGCGGCGGATAAGCAAATCAAACCCTATGACGATCCATCGCTCCGTGATCCGGTAATCATCGGAGGCGGGGAGGGTGGCCGTCCGACCTTGGAGCTTCTTAAAGAACATGTCGCCAAATATCCGCCTGAGAAGACCGAAGAGATCACGACTATTCCCGCCGCGACCCTCAGGCGGATCGCGCGAGAATTCGGTGAGGCAGCCAACATCGGCGGCACCATCACCATCGACGGCGTCACGCTCCCGTTTCGGCCGGCATGCGTTGATTGGGCGAAAGGGCCCCAGGGCCACGCCCATGGATTTCACCAATCCTGGCCGCTCAAGCTTTTGAACATCGTCGTGGGAGCGGTCAACGTCCCCGGAGGAATTCTGAGCACGGCCGCAGCGGGAAAAAGACCGCACCGCTGGTGGCCCGAAGGGGGAACCGACGGAATGCTGGAGGAAGGCGGGCATATATTACCCTTGCCTCATCCCAAGGCTTTTCCGGGCCGCACGCCGACCAAGCCGTTCCGCATCGACCTGGCCGAGCTGTTTCCACTGGCGCCACATTTTCACACGTTACTGCCCATCACGGCGCAGGAAAAAGAGCGCTTCGGTCTCTCCTACGGCGTTGAAATGCTATTCCATATGCCGACCAATTCCCTGATCGGCTCCTTCGGCGACATCAAGCTGGTCGAGAGTTTCTACCAATCGATTCCTTTCATCGCCGGCTTTGGCGTAGAGATCAACGAGACAAACCTATTCGACGATATCGTTCTTCCTTTTCCGAGCTATCTGGAGCGCGCCGATTTTGTCGCCGGCACCAACTTGTTGATGCCCCACTGCGGGAAAGACGACTGGCTCTGGCAGATACGGCAGCCTGTCGTGGAGCCGGCGCCCGGGCTGAGGCAGCCCCAGGAGGTTCTCATGGAGCTTGCCGACAGAGTCGACATCCTGGGAGATTTCTACCGCCTCCTCAATCATACTTTCCGGCTCAAAGATCCTTATGCTTTACAGCCCGGCCAGCGCTACTCGATCAACGAGGTCATCGATCGGATGACGCGCTGCTGGTTTGGCGATGAACATGATCTCGCATGGTTCAATGAGCATGGCGTGATCCGCATTCCAAAGGATGTCGACGAAGCTTATATCGGCCCTTTTCTGGACGCCAGGCTGCCGATCTATCTCGAACATTTTCTCCAACGAGGCGATGAGCTCCAAGGGGTGGTCAGCCAAATGGGTTTGGACTGGGACCTCTCGGATTATAAGCCGCTTTCCGAATGGATGCCCTGCCCCTCATACCACGCCATTAAGAAAGGCAATTACGACCTCATCGCGGTCCACTACAAACTGCCTTACGTTTACGGCAGCTTCGGCAACGACAACCCCTGGATCAACGAAATCTGCGAGCGCACTCCCATGGCTTACAATGTCCTCGTCAACGAAGACGTGGCTAAAGCGAAAGGAATCAGCGACGGTGAAGCGCAGCCAAGGTGCGCGTCACCGCCAAGCTCACTCAGTGCATTCATCCCCAGGTCGTAGGGGTGGCAGGGCACTTCGGTCATTGGTCACCGGGCATGCCCATCGCTCAAGGCAAAGGAATCAACTTCAACCAACTATTGCCGACGGACCTGGAACATATCGACAAAATTTCCACGGCGCTGGATCACTGCGTCGAGGTGAGACTGTATAAGTAGGGCGCTCACCAACGTCATAGGAGGACCATGTCTACGAACCGCTCAAAAAAAATAATCGGGACCGCTTTATGGACCTTCACCCTAGGCTTGGTGCTCTTAGCCAGGCTCCCGGTTCTAGAAGCGCAAGCACCACTGAAAAAGATAACAGCAGGAACCAGTACATTAGGCGGATCAACCGCGATCATCTATGTGACGCAAAAAGCGGGGTTGTTCGAGCGCTATGGGCTCGACGCGCAAATCGTCTATTTCGGCAGCGGCGCTATTGCCGCTTCGGGTTTGTTATCAGGAGAAGCGAAGATTACGTTGATGTCCGCCAGTTCCACATTAGCCGCCGCCATAGGCGGGGCCGACGTGGTGCAAATCGGAGGTCTAGTCCACAAGCTTGCATTTGGGCTTATGGTCGCCTCCACCATTAACAACTTTCAGGATCTCAAAGGCCACAGCGTGGGCATCGCCGGCTTCGGAGGAGCGTCGGACTTCGCGGCCAACTACATCATTCGAAAAGAAGGACTGGTACCTGGAAAGGATGTGCTCATCCTATCCGTTGGCGGACAACCAGAGCGCCTTTCCGCTCTTAGCGCCGGAAAGGTTAAAGCGGTTCTGGTGGAGCCCCCGTTTACTGGAACGGCGGAGAAATTGGGATTTCGTAAGTTGGTCAATTTTCCCTCGCTTGATCTCGAGTTCCAGACTATGGGGCTGGTGACGACTCGCGCCTTCATGAAATCCGAGCGCAAGACCTATCTCGATTTTCTCAAGGCGATCACTGAAGGCATCCACTTCTTCAAGAGCCGCAAAAAAGAGAGCATGGCAATTCTCGCCTCAATCCTTAAAACCCAGGACCGTGACGCTCTGGAAGAAATGTATCTCCTCTATGCTCGATACCTCATGCCAGATGTTCCTTACTCCTCTATCAAAGGCATACAAAACGCGTTGGATCTACTCGCTCTGCGAAACCCCAAGGCCAAGGGCAAAGATGCCACAGATGTGGTTGACGATAGTCTCGTAAGAGAAATGGAGGAGGGCGGATTTATCGCGTACCTTCGGAAAACATACTCTGTCGGTGAGCTGAAATAAGGAAAGGATCGCAAAAGGAGAATCGCAGTGTTTGATGACTTAAGAGAATTTCTAAACATTTTAAAAAGTCAGAGTGAACTCAAGGAAATTTCCGGCGCCGACTGGGATCTGGAAATCGGCGCGATTACGGAACTTCTGGCGGCTGACGCCTCTGCCCCCGC
>JACPFE010000405.1 GCA_016183145.1 Deltaproteobacteria bacterium
CTCCACTTCGGCGGCGGCCTTGCCGATTTCTTCATCGACCTTTTGTAAAAGCTCGGTCAAGGAAAGATTGATGTGATCGGCGATCCGATTGATTTCGGAGACGCGCTCTTCGCGGACCTCGTTTAGAAAAGGGGTGAAAGCATGCTCATTCAACCATTCCGTCGCCTCGGGCGCAGTAACGAGAGTCGGAAGCTCGCTGGGCGGTTTTGTAGGAGTAAAATTGCCGACGACTCCCGGCTCCTGGAGTCGCAGCGCGCCATCGTTGGAAATCTCCACGGCAAACAGCCGTTCATGGATCACATCGCCCAAACCGTCGACAGCCCTTGCGCGATAAAAATCCAGGCGCGCTGGTTTCTCGTGCTGTAGTGAGTAATAGCAGGCGCCTTTACTGAAAGGCTCTTGGGCAAGACCTAAGGTATGGCGCCGCAGGGCTTCGAATAATGGATGGCCCGGAGTGACCCATTCGAGATTATTTTTCTCCGCGGTCTCACGGTCGGTAGACAACCGAGGATAGCGAGTCGCCAGTGTGGGAAGTTTCCAGTCCGGCTGACGCTCATACCGCTTGAGAGGGGTCGGAGTTCTTCCTGGATCGAAGGTGTGCGGCAAAGAAGGAAACGCCTTAAGAGGAAGCGAAGCGGCCTCGGCGCTCTCGCTGAGAAATCGCGCGATGGTTTCGGGCACAAGACGGCGCTCTTGGGCGCGCGCCCGCCGCTCGATGAGCATCTCAAGGTTGAGCTTTTTCGAGGCGAGCCCTTCAAGGGCGTTTTGGCAGATGGCGCGGAAACGGCCCTCATCGACTTCGCGCAAGAGGCGGTCCTCCATGTCGGCTTCGCCGAGCCGCCCGGCGTAAAAATCCCGGAGCACCCGGTCGACGTGGGCCGCCGGCAATATCTCGCCGACCACATTGAATACTGCGTCATCGTCAAGGGCGTCCCGAATCTCCTGGAGCTTTTCGAGCAGGCGCTGCAGTACGCGTCCTTCGATCGTATTGGTCGCGACGAAATTGAAGATCAGACAATCGAAAAGCTGGCCGTAGCGGTGGATACGCCCCATGCGCTGCTCCAGGCGATTGGGGTTCCACGGGATGTCGTAGTTGAACAGGATATGGCAGCACTGGAGGTTGATACCTTCCCCGGCCGCTTCGGTGGCGACGAGCACTTGAATCGCTCCGTCTTTGAACTGCTGCTCGGTGTAAAGCCGGCTGTTCGGTTCTTCGCGCGAGCCGGCTTTCATCCCGCCGTGAATAACGCCGACGCGAAAGCCCCAATGTTTTAGGATCTCGACGAGGTAATCCAGGGTGTCTTTAAACTCGGTGAAGATAAGCAGCCGTTTGTCCGAATGGTCAAAGAATCCTTCCTGGTGCAACAGGTCTTTTAGGCGCGAGAGCTTGGCTTCGACTCCGGAATCTTCGACGGCTTTGGCTTGATCGGCAAATCGTAGCAGCTCGGCAATCTCCTCCTGAACCTGCTCCCTATTGCCCGCGAGAGTTACGGCATCGAGCATTTCCTCAAGGCGCTCCCGCTCACTCTCATCCATCTCTTCCAACTCTTCGGGGTCGGGTAAATCCGGCGGCGCCATGCGAGCCAACTGCTGGGCTGTTTTCAACGCCTCTTCAAGGCGCCTGGCACGGTTTTCCAGTGAATGCCGAAGCGCGTACGTACTGGACGCAAGCCGCCGCTGGTAGAGGGACATGAGAAAGCCAACGGCGCGGGCGCGGGGGTCTTCTTCTTGAGCGGCGGCCTTGGCGCTTTGCAACTTTACGAATCGGGTCACGTCGCGATAGAGATCGAACTCTGCTCCGTCGATTTGAAAGTCCACGGTACGCGGAATTCTCTTGGTAAAGATCTTTCTTGCCTTCCACGAACCATCCGGTTGCCGTTCGGGGAAATAAACCATCGCTTCTTTGGTCCGCCGCAAATAAAAAGGCGCTCTGCGCCGGTTCATCGCCTCGCGGATTGAGCGCACGTCGGCGTACGCGTCCGCATCCAACAACTGCAAAAAGAGACTGAAATTGACCGGATCACCCTTGTGCGGCGTGGCCGTCAGCAGTAGAAAATGATCCGCCGTATCCCTCAGCAGTTCCCCCAACCCATAACGAGCCGTCTTTCGAGACGGCGGTGTCCACGACATCCGGTGAGCTTCATCGACGATTACAAGGTCCCAATGGACCTGATGAAGTCCCGGCAAGATATCTTCACGCTTAGCCAGGTCGAGAGAAGTAAGAACCTGACTCTGTTCCAGCCACTGATTCACGCCGAATTGATCGCGGATATCGCTGCCTTTCACAACCAAGAACTTCTCGTCGAATTTTTCTTTAAGCTCCCGCTGCCATTGGAACGTGAGATTCGAGGGACAAACGATCAAGGTTCGCTCGGCCAGCCCCCTGAGCTTGAGTTCACGGATCAGAAGTCCCGCCATGATCGTCTTGCCCGCCCCCGCGTCGTCAGCCAGAAGAAAACGAACCCGCGCTGATTTGAGCAGAAAATCATAGACCGCCTCAAGCTGGTGCGGCAGCGGATCGACGCGGGAAATCGAAAGACCGAAGTAAGGATCGAACTCGTAGGCAATACCGAGCGCGTAAGCTTGCAGCCCGAGTCGCAGAAGCTGCCCGTTGCCGTCGTAGCTTTTTGTCGTGTCTTGAATGGTCAGCGACGCAAGGTCGCGAGCCGTCAGCGTAACTTTACGAAACCTATCCGACTGAGTCCCGACGAGCCCGACAACCCAAGCATCCGGACCGTTGGACACAACGGTCTCCACGCGCATCGGTTCATTGAGGAGAGAACCGGCGATAATTTGTCCTGGATTAATAGCGCCAGCGGTCACTCCGTACTTTTACCAAAACCAGATTTGAGCGATCTTACGCGATATGGCTGGTCGACGGCAAGCACCGGGCTGGCCCCATAAAAAAGGGCAAGCCGACCGTTGCATCGACTTGCCCTTGTACTTGCTACGTGAAGCGCTGAACGAGTTCTACTTCTTCCCGTTGCTCCCAAAAAGCTCCTGACCCCATTTTTTCGCCGTGGCGTCGAGGACTTCTTTGCTCGATTCGGCGACCGGCGGGAAATCTTTCATCCACTCGTAGGGTCGCGTCGCGTCGATGATGGCGCGGGAGTTGAAGCCCTTCTTGGTCGGATGAATGATCGGATCGAGGGGGCCGCTCCAGCAGCGGCGCAGGATGTCGATGTCTTCGGCTGGATCGCAGCGGCTGGTCATTGCCCAGATCATATCGTCGGTATTCGACGGATCGATGTCGTCGTCGACCACGACGACGAAGCGTCCCAGATAGGCCCCCGCGTGGCACTGGGAGGCGATCACGGCCGCCTGCTTGGCATGGCCCGGATAGCGCTGTTTGATGGCAACGCACATCATGAGCCGGCTGCCGCCCGATACCGTCAGCCACACGCCTTTGACGTCCGGCACTCCGGCCTTTTCCATTTCGTCCCAGATCAAAGCGGAGCGAAGGTACGAGCGGTACCAGCCGAGCTCCGCTGGCGGGCGGCCCGGAGGTGAGCCGAGGATGATCGGGTCGTTGCGGTGATAGAGACGTTTTACTTGGACCCATGGCTCGGCGCGCTCGGCGCTGCCATAGTAGCCCGTCCATTCGCCGAACGGACCTTCGACTTTCGGATTGTCGAAATGCACGTCGCCTTCAATGACGATCTCCGCGTTCGCCGGAATCGGCAACCCGGAATACTCGCCTTCGATCACCTCAAACGGCTCGCCACGCACGCCACCGATGAATTCGTACTCCGGCACGCCGTAGGGCACCTCGATGCTGCCGACCAAGAACGTCAGCGGATCATGGCCGAAGGACATCGCCATCTTGAACGGCTGGCCGCTGGCGGCGTATTTTTCGCGCTGGATGCGCCCATGTTTGCCAGGGGAAATGTAGAACCCGACCTTGTCCTTGTCATGGATCATGACGCGGTAGGTGCCGTAGTTGACCCAGCCTTCGTCAGGGTCACGCGTGATGTCGACGCTGCCGGTGCCGATGTAGCGGCCGCCGTCCTTGTCATGCCACTTCGGCGTGGGGAACTTGAACATGTCGATTTCGCCGTCTTTGTAGACGTTGTCGAATAAGGGGCTTTTCTTGACGAACTTGGGCGGGATCGGTTTGATCTTCTTGTAGTTGTCTTTCCAGATTTTGACGAAGTCCATCTTAGTTTCGCCCGGCGGAAGCCCCAAGGTGAGAGCCAGGCGTTTGCGGGAGGATAGCGAATTGGATAACACCCGGTATCCCTTCGGGTAACCTTTAATGTCTTCGAACAGCACGGCCGGGCCATCTTCCTTGTGATGCACCAATTCAGTGATGGCGCCGATCTCGAGGTTCCAATCGCAGCCCTTCAGGGTTTTCAACTCACCCATTTCATCCGCGATTTGGATCCAGTCTCTTAGATCCTGAAATTCCATTTTTCCTCCTACTTTTTTGGTTGAAGCGATGCCACGGCGGAATTACGAAGCCGGATTGACCTTAGCTAATATTTACCGATGGGTCAAGACATGGATTTTCCTTGAATCACGGGAACTTCCAATTGAAAACGAGCGTTGCTCATGTTACCTACTTCAATGTGTCCGGCAAGCTCAAATCGATGGACGAACTTAAGGCAATCACCGTCCAAGCGAGAGCAAGCGGAAAAAAGATTGTTTTCACCAATGGCTGTTTCGACCTGCTGCACCGCGGCCACCTGCATACGCTACGGGAGGCTAAGGCCTGCGGCGATATCCTGATCGTCGGCATTAACAGCGACCGCTCGGTAAAGGGACTCAAGGGAGCCGGTCGGCCAATTTTTCCGGAGTCGGATCGGGCTGAGTTGATCGGCGCGCTGGAGATGGTAGATTACGTCGTCTTGTTCGACGAAGCCGATCCCTACGATTTGATCGCGGCTTTGATCCCCGACGTTCTGGCCAAGGGCGGCGATTGGGGTCCCGACAAAATCGTCGGCTCGGATATCGTCGAGCAAAATGGCGGCAGAGTCGCCGTCCTCCCGTATCTGAAAGGTTTTTCGACAACCGAGATCATTGAAAGGATTAAAGGTTAAATCAAATGGCACGAGTTTGTTCAATCTGCGGAAAAAGGCGCTCCGTCGGTCACAACGTCAGCCATGCCAACAACAAGTCCAAACGGGCGTGGCGGCCCAACCTTAAACGGGTGCGGGGAAAATTCGACGGGCGGGTCAAGCGCGCCCTGGTTTGCACGGACTGCATCCACTCGGGCCGCGTGCAAAAGGTAGCTTGAGCGAGCGGTTCTTCCCTCTCAGTGAAGTTCGCCCCTGGTCTGATCTCGATCCGCCCTGCCGACGGTCCTGCCGCGCGCCCGGACGGCTTTGTAGACGCCCTTCACCTTCGAGATATTTTGCAACACATCATTGAGGTGTTGGGAGTTTCTGATCATCACTTCAAAAGTATTGAGCGCCTTCTCATCGGAGAACGTGCGGATCTGGGCCCGGGCGATGTTCGCCTGCGCGCTGGTGATCGCCGCGCTGATCGCCGCCAAGAGTCCGGGCTGGTCCACGCAGGTGACTTCGATCTTGACCGGCCGCGGCGGCTGGCCGCTTTCTTCCCATGAAACTTCGATTTTTCGGTGTGGATCGCTCTCCATGACCGTAGGGCAACCGACGGTGTGAACGGTCACCCCGCGACCCCGGGTAATGAAGCCGATGATATGCTCGCCGGGCAAGGGATGGCAGCAGAGCGCAAAACGAACCAGGGCGTCTTCTCCGCCTTTGACGCGGATACCCAACCCCCGCTTCTGCTTCGAGACCAGGCGGAACAGAGACTTGAGCGAGCCCTCCGCCTTTTTCGCGCCGACGTCCAATTTTTCCGGCGCAACCAACTTGGCCAACACGTGACGCGTCGTGATGCGACCGTACCCCAGCGCCGCCAGCAGCGACTCTTCGTCCTTCATGCCCAGCTCCTTCACCAGCCAATCGATCTTTCCCTCCCGGCCAAGAGCCGCATAATCCAATTGATGGCGATGCAAATCGCCTTCGAGAATTTCGCGCCCCAATGCGACGCTGCGTTGGCTCTGCTGGAGCTTGAGCCAGTTTCTGATCTTCGACTTGGCCCGGGGAGTCTTCACCCGCTTGAGCCAGTCGCGGCTGGGCGCCTGTTGCTGGGTCGTGATGATCTCGACGGTGTCGCCGCTGCGCAAGATATACTTGAGCGATACCAACTGCCCGTTGATGCGGGCGCCCGAGCAGTGGTGTCCCACTTCCGAATGGATTCGATAGGCGAAGTCGATCACCGTGGAACCCTTGGGGAAATTCAACAGATCGCCTTTCGGCGTGAAGACGTAGAGCTCGGTGGCAAAGAGGTCTTCTTTGAGGTTGTGGAGAAACTCTTGGGGGTCCTGGAGATTCTCCTGCCACTCCAAGAGCTGGCGCAGCCAGGCGAACCTCTGGATGTCGCTCATCTGAAAATCCTCGCCCTCTTTATAGCGCCAGTGGGCCGCGATGCCCTCCTCGGCGACGCGATGCATCTCGTGGGTGCGAATCTGAATTTCGATCCGCTCGCCGTGGGGTCCAATCACACTGGTGTGAAGCGATTGATACAAGTTGGGCTTGGGCAGGGCGATATAGTCCTTGAACCGCCCCGGTATGGGACGCCACTGCGCGTGGATGATGCCAAGGGCTTCATAACATTCCCGCGGCGTATCGACCAGAATACGGAACGCGACCAGGTCGTAAATCTGGTCGTAGAGCAGGTTCTGGCTCTCCATTTTCTGATAGATACCGAAAAAATGCTTGGGCCGGCCGGTGACCTCCGCGTCGATGCCTTCGGCTTCGAGCTTTTTGCTGATGATCGAGATGACCTCTTCGATGTATTTTTCCCGGTCGCTTTTTCTCTTGGCAACGTTGCGCTTCAGTTGGTAGTAAACTTCCGGATGCAAGTACTTGAGGGCCAAATCCTCCAGCTCGCTCTTGACCCAGGCGATGCCGAGCCGGTGGGAAAGCGGCGCGTAGATATCCAAGGTTTCCTGCGCCGTGAGAATTTGCTTTTCCAAGGGCTGATGGTCGAGGGTGCGCATGTTGTGCACCCGGTCGGCGAGTTTGATCAAGATCACCCGCACGTCCTTGCCCATCGCTAGCAGCATCTTGCGAAAATTTTCCGCCTGCTTCTCTTCGCGGCTAATGAAGTTAACGCGGCTCAATTTGGTGACGCCGTCCACTAGCATGGCGATCTCGCGGCCGAACACCGCTTTCAGCTCATCGAGGGTCGTAAGCGTGTC
This sequence comes from Deltaproteobacteria bacterium, assembly GCA_016183145.1. Lineage (GTDB taxonomy): Bacteria > Desulfobacterota > Binatia > UBA9968 > UBA9968 > JACPFE01. The sequence goes on from JACPFE010000405.1 coordinate 7,229, forward strand.
CTCGACGGTATCGTGCAGCAGGCCGGCGGTGACACTCGGTACGTCCAGCTTCAAATCCGCGATGATATCGGCAACCGCCATCGGGTGGATCAGGTAGGGTTCCCCCGACAAGCGTTTTTGACCGGTATGGACCCTGGCGGAAAAATCGTAGGCCTTGCGGATCAGTTCGACATCCGCGGCGGGATAGTAGGACTGGATCTTTTCAACCAGATCGTTGATTCTTGCTTCTTTGCTCATGGACAACTCGCGGGCGCCGCGAGCGCAAAGGCTCTAGGCTCCACCGGTTGACACGGGAGGTCCGGGCTCGTTCGGCTTCCACGATCGCGCGCAGCGCCGCTACCGCCTCTTTTACATCCCGGTTGACGACATAGTAATCATACTCGATAATCCGGCGAATTTCACCCCGCGCGTTGGCGAGCCGGCGGCGCATGGTTTCCCGGCCTTCGGTTCCCCTGCGCGCCAGTCTGCGCGCCAATTCCCGCATCGACGGCGGCAGCAGAAAAATCGCCACCGCGTCGCGATACACTCGCTTGATCTTCCTAGCCCCCTGAACGTCGATGTCGAGGAGCATATCCCGGCCGCCCTTCACGCAACGGTCCAACTGCCGGCCCGGCGTGCCGTAAAAAAAATTGTGGACCCTGGCCCATTCAGCAAACCGCCCTTTGGCCCTCATGAGGTCAAATTGGCGCGGCGTAACGAAGCGGTACTCGCGCCCGTTGACCTCGCCGTCGCGCCGGCCACGGGTCGTCCAGGACACGGACAGCTCGATATCCGGGTAGATCGATCGTAGCCCCTTGATCAAGGTCGTTTTGCCGGCCCCCGAAGGCGCCGATAGAATAAAAATGATCCCCCGTCGCCGGGTCAATCGCTGGCGGTTGCGAGTCATTCGACGTTCTGGGTTTGCTCGCGAATTTTTTCGACCCGCTCCTTGCCTTCCAACACCAGCTGGACGACCGGCAATTGAGGCACCTTGGAACTGATCGTGTTCAGCTCTCTCTGGATCTCTTGCAGCATGAAATCGATTTTCTTCCCCACCGGTTCTTTTTCGTGAAGCACCGCGGCCAACGCCGCCACGTGGCTTTTCAAGCGAACGACTTCCTCGTTGATATCGCCTTTCAAAATAACCCCGAGTGAATCCGTCCCGCCGTCGTCCAGGCGCGTGAAATTTTCACCGTTTCTCGCCGGCGCCGGTGGTCTCTGTATCCGGTTGAGCGTTTCCTCGGCGCGCGCCGCCAGGGCGGCGGCGATCCGGGTCAAATGGCGGATCTGGGATTGCATGTCGGCTTTGAGTTGCCGGCCTTCCCGCTCGCGGGATGCTTCGAGCTTTCTCAAGGCGTTTGCGAGAGCGCTGAACAATCCATGACGCTCCCCCGCGGCGTCGGCCTCGACCTCGCGAACGTGAAACAGATCCGGCAACGCGGAAAGCAACGAAAGCTCCGGGTCACCGGCTAATTTGAATTTCCGCTTCGCCTGCCGCATCGAGGCGAGGTATTGTCCCAACAGCTCTTCGTCCATTTCGAGCTTGCGCGCGCGCCCCTTTTCGGAATAGCGGCTGATAAAGAGTTCGATCCGGCCCCGGGAGATCTTTTCGCGAATCATTTTGCGGATCTCTTCTTCGAAGGACAGGTATTCCCTGGGAACCCGTAGCTGCAAGTCCAAGTGGCGATGATTCAAGCTGCGCGCCTGGACGGAAATTTTCGTCCCCCGCGCCGTTCGCGAAGCCTCGCCATAGCCGGTCATGCTCTTCATGGTAGTTCTTTCAAGTTGCGTTTGAGATTCTCCAGCGACACCGCCACCGTTCCAACCTCGTCGCCGACCAGGCCCGCGGCCAGGTTGGCCATCACTGCGGCCTCTTCAAAACTCCCGCCGCAGGCCAGCGCCAGAGCGCACACCGCGACCACGGTGTCGCCTGCCCCCGTGACGTCAAACATATCCCGCGGCTGGGTGGGAAAATGCTTGACCCGTCCGCGCGGGCGAAACAAGCTCATACCGTCGGGGCCGCGGGTAATCAACACCGCTTTGGCGCGCCACATGCGCATCAGCTTTTCTCCCGCCGTCTTGAGGGTCGCTTGGTCGCGAATCGCGATCCCGGAGGCCTCGCTCGCCTCATCCTTGTTGGGCGTAATCAGCGTGGGCATCCGGTAGCGCGCGTAATTCTCCCTTTTCGGATCGACGACGCAGATAAGCTGCTTTGCGTCGGACAGCTCGGCGACCGCATCGAGCAGCTCCGCGTGCACCACGCCCTTGCCATAATCCGAGATTACGATCCCGTCGTAGCGGGAGGCGCTTCTCCAAAACCACTGTCGCAGCCTCGCTAGCGTCGCCGTGCGGATCGAGCCGAGGTCTTCCCGGTCCAAGCGCACGATCTGCTGATGGCGCGGGCGGGCGATGATCCGGGTCTTCTGTATCGTTTGAAAACCCCGGTCGGAAAACACTCCGGCGCTCGATACCTTTATCCGTTTGAGCTCACGCAGGACTCCTTTCGCCGCATCGTCATTGCCGATAACACCGCAGGCGGTCGCCTTGCCGCCAAGAGAGCGGATATTGTGGACGACGTTGGCGGCGCCGCCGAGACGGGAGCTTTCCGATCTTACGCGCAGCACCGGCACCGGCGCCTCCGGCGAAATTCTCTCGACATCCCCCCAGACGAAACGATCCAACATCAAATCACCCACCACCAGCAGGTGAGCCTTCTTAAAATTTCCGATCAGATCCAACAGGTTTTTCATTTAAAGCTCATGCGCCCGTCAAACATGGACGGCGCGGGTAGTGGTTCAGTTCGATTCCAACGCCGCATCGATGTAGGGGCAGGCCTACGTGCCTGCCCTCCGAACGGGCAACCACATAGGGTTGCCCCTACAAATTCTGGCCAAACTGAACCTCTACCCCGGCGCACCGACCAGCTCGTAATAATAGGCCTCGTTTTGCGCTGCCATCTGTTCCAGCGAAAAGCTTGCCCGCGCCCGCTCCGCGCCCTTCTTACCCATTTCCCGCGCCAGGGACCTGTCATCCGCCAACCGCGCGATGGCCCCTGCCAACCCGTCGACGCTTTTGGGCGCCACGAGCAATCCGGTTTCACCATCGGCAACCAATTCCGGCAACCCTCCCACGCGGCTGGCGATCACCGGCTTACCGGCTGCCATGGCTTCCAGCACCGCCACCCCCAAGCCCTCATACAACGACGGCAGAATGAAGATATCGATCTGAGATAAAAAACCCGGCGCATCGGAGACGAAACCGCAGAAACGAACCTCATCCTCCAAATTCAGTGCCCTCACTCCTTCTTCCAATTGATCCCGCGCCGACCCCTCTCCCGCCAAGAGGTACCTGACCTTGTGGCCGCGCCGTTTGAGAATCGCCGCGGCCTCTAGTAGATAGCGATGCCCCTTGCGCTCTTCCAATGAGGCGATGATTCCGACCACGGCTTCATATTCAGTGGCAGCGGACCGATCGGCACAGCGATCAAAGCGCTGCGGATCGATGCCGCTATGGATCAAACGGATGCGGTCCCGCTCGACCCCGGCCTCTACTAAGAGATTCATTATGACGCGAGAGATGGCGACCACGCCGTCGACTCTGCGGTTGTACAGATATCGTGTATACCAACTTTTCGCTTCCTGATAGTCCATGCGCCGGGTGACGACATACTTCGGACACCGAGGCCCGCGTGGTAGCCAAAGCGAAAGGGCATGCGCTCTCTTCGTGTGGAAATGAACGATATCGTATTTTTCGCTTCGAATGAGCCGCCGCAGAGCTGGAACCGGCCGCAAATCCAAGTCATTTCGAACCACCAGTGAAAGTCTTTTGACGCCGAGCGGACCACTTTGTTCGAAAAGCCGCCCGCCCGGATGGGCTAAAAGATCGTTCCGATGACCCTTTCGACCAAGATAAGTGAGCAGTCCAACAACCTGCGCCTCCCCTCCGCCCCAGTTTCTCTCAGGATCGATATGGAGAATTTTGAGAAGGCGGTTATGACCCCTTTCCCCCAACGTCGTCTTTCTCATCCAGCTCGATTTCCCAGAGCTTAGCATACTTAAGAAAAACATAAACCGCAGCCGTCACGGCCACGTAAAAGCCGGCAAACCCCTCCATGAATCCACGCTTGAGAATGTAGGAACGGAAAAAGCGGAATGGTGGCCGCAACAGGGCGTCCGCAAGGCGCCATCGCCCGCCCTCTTTGCGCAGCTCCCGCGACGAGATCGAGGTAAAACGGTTGATTCGCTGGATATGATCGTCGATGTTCCGGTAAGAAAAGTGGTGCAATGGATGCTTGAGGCGGCGCACCGGGCCCTCGACCAGAATTTTTTCATGGGGGTCGGCTCCGCCCCAGGTCGCTTTGTCGCGGCAGAACAAACGGACGTCGTAATCCGGATACCATCCGCCGCGTCGCCACCAGCGCCCCAGATAAAAAACCAACCGGGGTAACAAATATCCCATGTAGCGCCCGCCGTCACCGGGGAGCGCCTGTTGGATCTCGTCGCGCAATTCCGGCGTGACCCGCTCATCCGAATCGACTAGAAGCACCCATTGCTTCGTCGCTTGGGAGTGGGCGAAGGCCTTCTGGTCGCGGTATCCCGCCCAGGCCCGTTGAATGATCCGGTCCGTATATTGGCGGCAGATCTCGACCGTGCCATCAGTGCTGAAAGAATCGACGACGACGATCTCATCGCACCAGCGCAGGCTTTCGAGGCAATCCCGGATATTTTTCTCTTCGTTGAAACAAACCACGATGGCGGAAACCGTGGGCCGAGCGCCGGCGCTACTCAAAGGGGCATCCATGGCCTCGAAAATATGAGCAGACGACGCAAAAATCAAACTGCCTCACTCCCAGCTTCAAGCTGGGAGTGAGTCACCCTGAGCTTGACGAAGGGCTCGCAATGACACCAAGTGTCACTTTGGGCCTTGGCGTGGACAGAGGACGGGACGACAAAATCAAACAAGCAAAGCCTGACACGGTACCCGCATGTATTTTCTGACATTCGCTCCAGCGGGGATCGGGCTAGCGGGATAATCCAAATTATCGAAGTACCGTGAATCGTATTGAAGCGTACTGTCCCCGACATCAACAACATTCCCCGTCGCCTTCTCGACCACGATCCGCTGCTGGGCGAGGGCCGAGGAAGAAAAAGTGAAGAGCACAGCAGCGCAGAACAACGCCGCC
>JACPFE010000406.1 GCA_016183145.1 Deltaproteobacteria bacterium
CTCCTCGACTCGTCATTCCCGCGCACGCGGGAATCCAGGTTTGTTGCGCCGAATTAGCCTGGATACCCGCTTTCGCGGGTATGACGGAACCCAGGCGGGCCTCTTCGTTCTCATCCCCAAACGGGTATTTTCAAAGGAGGCACGAAGAACACGAAGTTAAGAAGTTTAGAAATATCATTCTCCGAAAACTTCGTGACCTTCGTGTGCTTCGTGGTGAGATAGTATTTTCGATTCGGCAAGTTAGGAATGATGCGGCTCTGCCGCGCTGTGGCCTTCGTGGTAAATACCCGCCGACGCCGGTCATTTACCCAGATGGATCGCCACCGTGCCGGCGACGACGCTCAGGATGCCAAGGATGGTTTTGAGGGTAATCTTTTCCACGTTGCGCAAAAATATCTTGGCGCCGATCAGAGCCCAGACGGGATAGCTGGCGGCGATGGGCGCCACCACGACCACTCGTCCGAAGCTCAAGGAGGTCATGATGAACAGGATCGACAGGGTTTCAAATATCCCGGTGCAAAAAAAAGCCCAGAGCGCCAGGCGGTTCCATTCAAGCCTTTGCTTGCGCGGCGAGACCGTCCGATAGATAAGAAATCCGGCCAGAGAGACAATACCCATGAATGCGGAAAAGAATAACGGCTCGTTGGACAGACTGAAGGCGTAGCGCCGTAGCGGATGATTCATGCCGGTGAAGCAGGCGGCGCCGACGGGCAGTAATAAGTGCCACCAGCGAAAGCGCGGCAGCTCCCGTTCCGCCTTCCAGGAAACCAGGACGATCCCACCCACCACCAGCACCGTTCCGGCAATGATTAGCGGTGTAGCCGGTTCCCCGAGGATGGTAATCGCGATGGTGGCGCTGATCAGCGGGCTGATCGACTGAAGCGAGCTGCTCCGCGATGCGCCGATCTTGAGCACGCCGGTGTAGGCGAAAAGACGCACGCCCATTTGAAACGTGCCGACGATGCAAAAAATGCCGACGGCCACCCCGGAAACTTTTGGCACACCGCCGGTCCAATAAACCGCCGACCACAGCGTGACGTTTTGCACCAGGATCGATACCAGGGTTACGGTGTCGGGTGTCGAATTTCTCATTCCCAGTCGAGATGAAACGAGCGCGGCGGCATAGCAGATCGCGGTGATGAGCGCAAATAATTGTGCGATCGCGTCGGAGGTCATGTCAATGCGAATCCGCGTATCGAGTCGGATACGCTACGGATACACAAATTAAGATCGGTTGGCTTTTCAATTGTGGATTCAGGTTAAATGGAAAGCTAATTGATGGAAACGTGCGTGCCATTTTGTCCCTTCTCCCCTTGCGGGAGAAGGTTAGGATAAGGGGTGATGCAATAATCACCCTCACCTTAATCCTCTCCCGTCAAGGGAGAGGAAACAAAACTTGTAACAGCAGAGAAAAGCACCTTGACGATTTCCCCACAGGAGTCTCCTGGAAATAATAGCGAGCCATCCAATAGGGTTCGCGTTCAGCTGCTGGCGAGCGTGCGGCGGAATTTTTCCCGGTGCTCGAGGCTATAGAGGCGCGGGAAATTTTCCGGATAGGCCTCGCCGGCCTCGACCTTGAGGGTGACGAAGACAGGCCCCTCTTCCTTGAGAATGTTCGGCAGCTCGCGCTCCCATTCCGCCAGATCGGAGATCTCGACGGTTTTTTTGTAGCCGGCGGTCTTGGCAAGATCGGCGAACCGAACCTGCCCGGCGCGCGGCGTGGGCACCGAGCCGTTGGTTTCGTAGCAGCCGTTCTCGCACAGGCAGTGAACGTAATTCTTCGGCGCTTGGTTGGCGATGGTCACGAGACTGCCGAGGTTCATCAGCAGGCTGCCGTCGCCGTCGAACACGACGACTTTCTTGTCCGGGCGGCCGAGCGCCAGGCCCAACCCGTGCGACGAGCCCTGCCCCATGGCGCCGATGAAAGTGTAATTCAAATCGTGCGGCATGATATGGGTAATTTCCTGCGCGGCCATGTAGACCGCCACGACGATCTCGTCCTTGCGCTGGCGTTTGAACACCTTTAACATTTCATCCCGTTTCATCATGGCTAACGCGGCTCCCTTCCGATTAAAATCGCCGTCGGCGACGAGGTCGCGAACGCCTTGTCGATGGCCGGCGCGATCCCGCTTACGTCGGCGTCCCGCTCGATCAACTGACGCTCGATGCCCAACACGTCGAGAATCGGCTCGGTGATCTTGACGCCCAATTTCTTCGATTTTGTCGGCGCGAGGTCGGGCTCCTTGCCGAGCAGGCCGACGACCATGCAAACGGGGAAATGCCCTTCGACCGCGACGCCGCGGATGGCATTGATCGAATCGAGAAACCCCGTGTACTGCATCATGAACACCGACTTATGGCCGGCGGCGTACAGTCCGGCGCAGATCGAGATGCCTTCGTCTTCCTTGCATACCTGCACGACCTTGAATTCCGGATCGGCCATCAGCCCCTTGAGCAAATAGTGGCTCGTTACGCGGTCCGGCAAAGCGACGACGAAATGGATGCCCGCGCGCTTGAATTCATTTTTAATCGTATCCGCTGATAGTGGGTAATCCGCCATGGTTCCTCCGAATCGAAAATCAGTTTAAGGTTCCGGGTTCAATGTTCAACGTCCCCGCCCCTCCCCATCTGGGACCGAAAACCTGGAACCTTGAACCTTGAACCTTGAACTTTGAACAGGTCGCTACGCGACCTCCTGCACAAAATCCGCCAACCGTTCGCCGATCATGATCGACGTTAAATTGGTGTTGGCGCGGCTCACCACCGGCATGATCGACGCGTCGCCGACCCATAAATTTTGCATGCCATGCACGCGCAGTCTTTGATCGACCACCGCCATAGCGTCCGACGCCGGTCCCATCTTACAGGTGCCGACACCGTGGTGA
>JACPFE010000407.1 GCA_016183145.1 Deltaproteobacteria bacterium
ACTCAAGACTTGACCCGTTTGACCCGTTTCATTTCATAATCGAAGGAGGAGCAAAGGCACGGGTCGCAAAGGGGTCACCCATTAGCAGGCAGGTCCGCTTTTAGCTCTTAACGCTAACACTGAAGCGGAGCAGCGTCTTTAGTTTTGACATTCGGTCATCGACGGCGCACCCCGACGCCCTAATCTCCTGTCGCCGGCGGGGGAATACGGTAGCGAATTACGATGCTGAAACCTTCTGCTCGTCCTCGACGCTTTTCTTGACCGTCGGGCGCTGCATCATGCGCTCCCGCCAGGCCGTGTAGGCGCCGAGCTCCTTCACGGGAAATCCGGAGCGCTCGGCCCAGCCGTAGAAAACTAGCGCGTAGCCGTCGACCACCGTGAACTCACGGCCCATGACCCAGCCGTTTCCCTGGATCATCGCGTCGATCTCCTGAAGATTTACCCAAAAGGATTTGCGCCCGTTCTCCTTGACTGCGGCTTGCGCCGCTTCGCCTTCGGCGAAACGCTCGGGCCGGTGGGAGCGCTGGTAGGAGGGATGGACGATACTGGAGAACCAGCACATGGTCCCGATACAGCGCGCCTCCTCGTACGGGTCGGCGGGCAGCAGCTTTTTTTCCGGAAACCGCCTGGCAAGGTAAGTGAGAATCGCCGTGTTCTCGACCAGAACCTTGCCGTCGACGACGAACGCCGGAACTTTCCCCCGCGGGTTGATCTTCAGATAGTCCGGGGTCCGCTGCTGCTGCTTGGCCCCTCTGCTGCCCCTTGGCTAGCAGAATCGGCTTTAGCTCGTAAGGCGCGCCGGTTTCTTCGAGACCGATATGAGAGGCCAAAGAACAAGCGCCGGGACTGAAATAGAGCGTCATCATGGGAACACCTCCTGATTTGTCGAATTGATTCGGAGCCGCAGGCGCGCGTGACCCGCGCGGCGTCCCGCCCATTTGTGGGGAGAGAGTATTCGCTAAGGAGCCGTGATGTCAAGCTCACGTCGGGTTCGGGGCTGAGTTCGGCGAGGCCGAATCAATCCTGTTCTTGCTCTTCCAACTCGGGATAATGCCGGAAGATGCCTTGCTCGTTGAACGCCAGCCGGCGCGGCGAGCGGAGGTAGGCGGCGAGTCGGGGACGGGCCATGACGCGATCGTGTAAAGCCACCATTCTCGGGTGTCCGGGTTCGAGTCGCGCCATTGTCTTTGGAAAAGCGTAACGCGATCCCTCGATCATCTGGAACAGCGAGAGATCGACGTTGGAAACCTTCTTACCTAACAGGTATTCACTCCCTTTCGGATTGCGCTTCAGTATCCACTCGAAATAATCGAAAAACTTCGGCAAGCGATTCGCTATGAATTCGGCGGCGCGCCCTCTGGCTTCGGCTTTTTGGTCCTCATAGTAGAGGCTGCCCGCGATCGGGTGATGGGTGTCGTGAACCTCGGAAACCCAGTCGGCGATGGTGAGCTGTAGCTGGTGAGCCCAGAGGCGGCTTGGTTCGCTTTTCGCGACACAACCCAGGCGCGGGCCGAGATAAAAAAGGATATTGGCGGTTTGCGCAATCACCAGCTTGCCGGCCTTGAGAAACGGCGGCGCAAACGGCGGGTGCTCAATCGCCCGACTTTCCATGAAGCGCATCATCGTCGCCATGCCGCGCTTCGCATCGCGGGCGACATCGACGTAATCCGCGCCGCTGTCTTCGAGTGCGAGCCGAACAAATTCTCCGCGTCCCTGTATCCCGGGCCAATAATACAACTCGTAGCGCATGGGAGTCCTCCTGAAATCGCAGGCGGTCGTCGACAGACTTGCATATATGCCGAAGATGCTCAACAAAGAACACTCCCTCGTCCTGAAATAAGGTGGGCAGAGCCACAATCAAAGGAGCGAAAGAACGATTCACCGCGGAGGCGCTGAGGACGCAGAGTAAAGAATTTTGGATCAAGAAAGAAACTCCGAACTCTGCGATCTCCGTGTCTCTGTGGTGAACTATCCTCGTCCTTAGCCTGGCCCTATCTCCTATCGTTGACACGTAACCACCCGTACTGGAAAACTGTCCTTGGTTGCGGTAAGTGAAGTCTTGCATCCCCAATTGTCGAGTTACGCATGATCTCCGGAGCCCTCGAAGGTACCATTTGCATCGACATCAGCGGCCATGTGGCCGGGCCCTACGCCGGCAGCCTGCTCGGCGATCTTGGCTGCGAGGTGATCAAGGTCGAACTGCCCAATGGCGGCGACACGCACCGCGGTCGTAATCCGAAATACGAAGGTTACGGCCCGAGCTTTCGCGCGCTCAACAGAAACAAGAAAAGCGTCACGCTCAATCTGCGCGAGAAAAAAGCCCGTGGGATATTGCTCAAGCTGCTCGAAAGCGCGGATATTTTCTTGGAGAACTTCCGCCCGCCGACAAGAACAAGCCTCGGCCTCGACTACGATGAGCTGTCCAAGCTGAACCCGAAATTAATCCACTGCTCGATCTCCGGCTACGGCCAGAGTGGCCCCTACCGCGACCGGCCCGGCTTCGACACCATCGGCCAGGCGCTGAGCGGGATGATGAGCCTGGTCACCGATCTCGACGACCCCAAAGTCGCCGGCGTTTCTTTCGTCGATCATGCCGCCGGCATCTTCGCCGCCCACGGCATCATGGCAGCACTGCTCGCGCGAGCAAAGACCGGACGCGGCCAATTCGTCGATGTGTCGCTCTTGCAAGTGGCCATCGCGTTCATCGAATCTCATGTGGCGGATTACTTGAACGGCGGCGAGGCGGTCTCGCGGGATAATTTCCCCAAAGGCCGCATTTACAGCCTGCTCGATTGTGATAAGAAACCTTTCATGGTCCACCTGTCAGGGCACAATGAAGCCTGGGAAGGTTTACTCCGGGCAGCGGAGCTAGATGCCTTGATCTGCGACCCGCGCTTTGCAACACGCAAACACCGCACGGACCGGCATGATGAGATCGTGACAATTCTTCGCGGGCAGTTTTGTATGAAGCCGCGCGCCTATTGGCTGTCGCGCCTGGACGCCAATAGCATTCCCAATGCGCCGATCAACGCGATTGGCGAAGTGTTCGACGATCGACAAATCAAGCATATGGGAATTCCCAAGCAGATCGCTCATCCGAAAATGGGCGCGAGCAATTTGGTTGGCAGCCCGATCAACATGTCGGACACGCCGCCGAGATTTTTCCGCGCCGCGCCGCTGCTCGGCGAACACACTGACGAGGTGTTGGCGAAATTGGGTTATGACGGCAACGCAGTCAAAGAATTGAGAGCGAATGGAGTGGTATAAATTACGTTTAGAGTCTAGAGTTTAGCGTCTAGCGTTAACCCTAGACCCTAGACCCGAAAACAAAGGAGCGAGCAATGGACTTTAACGTATCCGCCGATCCGCCCCACGTGGTCGAATTCAGAAAAGAGGTTGCCACCTGGATGGCGGAGCAGTTCAAGGGGCATGAGCACCTGCGCTGGTCGGCTTCCTGGTCGACGCGAGAAGACGCGGAGGAATATAAGTTTCGCCGCGGCCTTGCTGAAAAACTCGGCGCGAAGGGATGGCTGTTTCCGATCTATCCCAAAAAATATGGCGGCGCGGACCTGACCGTCGATCACCAGATGGTTTTGGAAACCGAGCTTTTCAAGTACGGCCTCAACCTGTCGCATGTGTTTTATACCCTAGCGCGCATCGTCGCGCCGGTGTTGATCCGCTGGGGCTCCGACGAGCAGAAAGCGGAATTTCTGCCGCCGATCACGCGGGCGCAGATTTGCGTCTGGCAGGTGTTGACCGAGCCACATGGCGGCAGCGACATCGCCAATTGCCAGACCAAGGCGATTCGCGACGGCGATCATTATATCGTCAACGGTCAGAAGACGATGGTCGGCCATCATCTGCCGCCCGATTATCTCTGGACGCTGGTCTGCACCAATCCCCAGGGCAAACGCCATGAGAACCTCGCCTGGCTGCACATCCCGGCGAACCTTCCCGGCGTCGAAATCCAGCATATGTATATGATGATGGGGATCAAAAACACGGTCTTCTTCGACAACGTGCGCGTGCCGGCGAAATACTTGATCGGCGGCGAGAACAACGGCTGGAAAGTCGCCAGCACGCACATGGAACTCGAACATGGCGGCGACGGCCGCATCGCGGCTGACCCGCTGGTCGAGCGCGTTATCGAGTACTGCCGCAACACCCATATCGACGGCAAGCCGATCATGGAGGACCCGCGGGTGCGCGATCTGGTCGCCGATATGATGATCGAGCTGAATACCCTGCGCCGCTTTAACCAGCTCATTTACTGGCGCCGCTTCGCGAAAAAACCCCATCCCTACGGCGGCCCGCAGCAACGCTATTACCAACGCATGTTGCGGCTGCGCAACGGCGAGCGCTTGCAAGCGATCATGGGCGCCGATGCCCTGGAGCAGAATTTATCCGTGCACGAGGTCGTCGACTTTGAATATGCGGTGCGTACCGGCCCTGGGCAATTGCACGGCGGCGGCACCTTGGACACTGACCGCCTGATTTTTGCCCGCCGCCTCGGCTTGGGCCGTCCGACCACGGAGAAAGCGCCGGAAACGGATTAGGCAATAGCATCAGGCAGGAGGCACCCGTAGGGGCGACCGGCCGGTCGCCCCTACAAACCTCTCGCGCCTCTCGCCTCACGCCTAGGTAAAGGAGAAAAAGATGGATTTCAATTTGACTGAAACCCAAGAGATGCTCAAGAAGGTCGCGGCGGATTTCGTCAAGGCGGAAGTTCCCGCGCACCAGATGACCCAGTGGTACAAGAACAAGCAGACCTACCAGCCGCGGCTGGTCAAAAAAGCCGCCGAGCTGGGCTGGCTCGGTATGATGCTGCCGGAAGAGTACGGCGGCGCCGGCGTGTCGACGATGGACTGCGCGGTGGTTTTTGAAGAGCTGGGGCGCGGCCCGGTGCCCGGCCCGCTATTCACCTCGGGAATTTTGAGCGCGCAGATGATTTTTGAAGCGGGCACCGAAGACCAAAGAAAAACCCTGCTGCCAACGCTCTGCAAAGGCGAGTCGATCGTCGTGCCGGCCATCACCGATCAAGCCGCCTACTGGGGACCGCAAGCGGTCGAGACACGCCTTAGCAAGACTCCCAGCGGCTACCTGATGAGCGGCACCAAACGCTTCGTCTTCGACGCCGAAGCGGCGACGAGTTTTCTTTGCGCCGCGCTGACCGAAGAGGGCAAGGTCGTGTTCGCGCTCGTGGATCGTAACAGCCGGGGGGTAAGCATCACCCCCCACGTCGGCTTTTTTGTTTCCGTCGCCGAAGTGCGCTTCGACAAAGTGGTCGTCTCGCCAGACCAACTGCTCGGTCCGAGCGGCGCGAGCTGGGCGACCCTCGAAGCGGCGTTGGATAAGTCGCTGCCAATCCTCTCCGCCTACCAGGTGGGCGCGACTCAGGAGGTCTTCGATATCACCTGCGAATACACGCGCACCCGGGTGGTCTTCGGCCAGCCCATCGGCCGTTTCCAGCGCGTGCAGGATCACTGCGTCGATATTTCAATTCATCTCGATCAGGCGCGCTGGGCGACTTATGAAACCATCTGGCGCATCGACAGCGGCATGCCCGCGCGCGCGGCGGTACACGAGGCCAAGGCTGTGGCGAGCGACGGCTATTATCACGGGACGAATTATGCGCATATGGTGTGGGCCGGTCCGGGCACGGATTATAGCCATCCGATGATGGCGCATAGCGTGCTGGCGCACACGCTTTATCAGTACTTGGGCACGCCGGGGCACCATAAACGTTTAATGATGGACGCGCTGTACCCAAGGGCGATTTAGCCGAAGATTGAAGATGGAGGATCGAGGATCGCGGTCCTCGATCCCCTTCCATCCGCCATCCTCGATCATCGATCCTCGACGGTTGCGCGCACAGGAGGTCTTATGCAGTTTCTGTTACGATCACTCGCGCTGCTCGTTCTCTCCCTCGCATTTGTTCCTTCGCGCATCTACGCCCAACCGGCGCTCATCGAGGGCGCCAAGAAAGAAGGCAAGGTCGTCTGGTACACCTCGATGGCCATCGACACTTCCAAGCCGTTGCTCGATGCCTTTCTAAAAGAGTATCCGTTCATCAAGGCCGACCTGGTGCGCGCCGGTGAAGAACAGTTGATGAACCGGATGCTGAGCGAGACCCGCGCCGGGCAGTGGTTCTTCGACGCGGTTTCCACCAGTTCCATCGGCACATTGATCGAGCGCAAAATGATCACGCCCTATCTCGCGCCGGAACGAGACGCATTCATGGACCAGTTCAAAGATCCACAGGGATATTGGACCGGCGTCTTCGCCAACAATCTGATTCTCGCCTACAACACCAAGATGGTGGCCGCCAAAGACGCGCCGAAAGATTACCCCGACCTGCTCGATCCCAAGTGGAAGGGGCAAATCCTGATGGACCCCACCGATTACGATTGGTTCGGCACGCTGATCGCCGCCTGGGGGCGGGAGAAAACCGTCCAGTATATGCAGCGCCTGGCGAAACAGCAGCCGAGCTGGCGCCGCGGTCATGGCCTGACCGCCCAATTGCTCGGCGCCGGCGAGACCGGCTTAGCCTGGGCTTATAGCTTCCGCATCGAGCGCATGAAGCGGGAAGGCGCGCCGGTGGAGTGGATCGAGACCTTCGATCCCATCGTCGTCACAATCAGCGGCATAGGGCTGAGCGCCAGGGCGACGAATCCGAATGCAGCTAAGCTCTTGATCAATTTCGCGACGTCGAAGCGTGGCCAGGAGATGGTCCGCGAAATGCGCCGCATTCCCGCGCGCGGCGACGTTAAACCCTTCGCTCCGAAGATGGACCAGAGCAAGTTGAAGCTAAGAGCGGTGCCGAAAGAAGTATACGCCGGCCTCGACGACCACGCCCGCGAGTTTCGCAAGATATTCGGTCTGTGATATGTGCCCAGCGAAAGGAGAGAAACAATGAAGCGGAACAGGTTATGCCTTTCAGTTTGGTTTATCGCCCACTTCCTTCTGGCGACCTCTTGGACTGCCGGGCTGGCGGCCGAACGGTCCCCCTTCTACCAGGGAAAAACCCTGACTTTCATCATCAACTTCGCCGCCGGTGGCCCCACTGACATCGAAAGCCGAATCTACGCCAAACATTTAAGCAAGCATATTCCAGGGCAGCCGGCTATCGTCGTTCAAGCCATGGGCGGCGGTGGCGGCCTCACAGCGGCAAATTACCTTGGAGAGGTGGCAAAGCCTGACGGACTCACTGCGGCTTATTTCACCGGAAGTCTGTTCCAGCATCAGATTAAAGACCCCGCTTTGCGAGTCGACATCGGCAAATTTGGATTCATTACCGGTGTACAGGGAGTCACGGTATCCTACATTCGCTCGGACGTGCCCCCCGGCATAAAAAAACCTGCCGACTTCGTGAAGGCACAGAAGTTTCGAGCCGCAGGGCTCGGTATCAGCAGCTCCAAGGATGTGCGTTTCCGATTGTCATTCGACTTGCTTGGACTGAAGTACAATTATGTAACCGGCTACAATTCGAGTTCGATTGCGCGGCTTGCGGTGCAGCGCAACGAAGCCCAGTACCACGACGAAACGCTACCAAGTTACCGCTCGGCAGTGGAACCGCAAATGGTCAATACCGGCATGGTGACGCCGCTCTATTACACGGACTTAGTCACGCCGAGCGGCGAGGTTCTAGTGAGCCGGGATGTGCCGGAACTCCAGCCCTTTACGCATTACTACAAGGAAATCTTCGGCAAACTGCCTTCGGGGATCAAATACGAAGCCCTCAAAGCCGCCAACATGTCCAGTACGAACATGACGCGAATGGTATTGATGCCGCCGAAAGTACCGGCTGAAACGATCACCATCTTGAGACAGGCCTTCGACTCCCTGGCCAAGGATCATGATTTTATTGAGGACGCGATCAGGACCATGCGTTTTCAGCCACGCTTTGAAGTCGGTCAGGCCGGGGAGGCTCTGTTCAAAAAAGCGTCACAGACACCGCCTGAAATCATTAGTTTCCTGCGGCAGTATATCGATCAGGCGAACAGGTAGGCGGCAATCCCTCTCGACAACCGTGGAGCCACCGATGGAATCTAGCGGAAAAGGCGAACGGCGTCGGTTGGACAAAGAAGGAGGTCGATGAATATGAAGCGTCTATATCCCGCGCTCTGCTTGCTGCTGTTGGCACCCTCTGAAGCCTGGGTGCAAACCCGCAAGCCGGTGACCATCTCAGAGCTGGTGACCTACGGCGGTAAGGATCGCGAACAGGTTTTCTACGCCGGCGCCAAAACCGAAGGTAAAATTACCTGGTACACGTCACTCGCCGGCGCTTCGTACAAAGCCATGGTCAAAGCTTTCGAGACCAAGTATCCCGGCGTGAAAGTCGAAGCCTATCGGGTTTCCGGATCGGAAATCACGACGCGCATGACGGAAGAGGCCAAGGCCAAACGCTACATCGCCGACACCGTGGAGACCACCGAGGGCAATCTGATGTTCATGCGCGACGCTTTTCTCCTGCGCCCTTACCATTCGCCTCATTTCGCCTCGTACCCGGAAGACGCCAAGGAAAAGGGCGAGCGCGGCCTATACTTCTGGGCCATTGCGCGCGAGTCTTACATCGGCTTTGCCTACAACAAGAAGTTGCTGTCAAAAAATGCCGTGCCGAAAAACTACGAAGGGCTGCTGCATCCCGAGCTCAAAGGCCGTATGGGAGTATCCATCAGCGATCCCACCTACAAAGTCATCGGCGCGATCATCAGAACCAGAGGCTTGGAGCTGGTGAAAAAGCTCAAGGCGCAAGAGATCGCCCTCCACTCGATTATCCCGCCGGCGCTCCTCGATCTGATCGCGACCGGCGAAGTGCTCGCCTCGCCGGCGATCTTTCGCAACCACACACTCAACGCCATCGCCAAAGGGGCGCCGGTGGATTGGGTGCCGATGGACATCGTGCCAACCAACGTTGGCGGCGCCGCCATAGCCGTGCAGCCGCCTCATCCCCATGCTGCCTTGCTCTTGGCGGACTATCTTTTGGGGCCGGAAGGCCAGGCGGTGCTGGAAAAATTCGAATACGGCAGCGCATCGAAGAACCTCGGCTTCAAACGCTGGCGCCCGGACCATGGCGTCGCCACGGAAAAATACGAAAAGGAACTGGAACGCTGGGAGAAGCTAATGAAGGAAATCAGCCGCAAGGGCGGCTAACGCTCAGGCGCGGCGGAGCCGCAAAGAATTGGCGTAAGCTTTCCTTATTCTTCTCTACTCAGGGAAAAAACGAGGGTGTGCCGCCGCGGCTTCAGGTGCTGGGGCGATCCGGGAGCCAACCGGCAGAGGCTGCTCATTCAGCATAAAAGCAACCAACACCTCGCGGACGCTTTCGAGGTCCAGACCTGCCAGGGTCGCCTGTCCGGCGACCTCCGCCAGCACCCGGTCGACGTCTTGCATCATCTTCCATTGCTTGAACAGATCGTCGCGCCGAATGCCCATGGCCTCGCCGACCAGCTCGAGGAAATTGACGATCTTGAACGGATAGGTATTTTCATGGGCGCACAGTTCGCGATGGCACGCGTGGTATATACCGACGAGACAGTCGACGCCTGCGGCTTCGGCCGCGGCGAGCTCACGGGCATGGAGCTCGCGCTTATACTCCGGCACGGGCGCGAGCGAGTTGCACATATAGCCGACCCGCGGCTGTTCGAGATCGATTAGCTCAATCCCTGGGATCGCCGTAAGGATCTTGACGACGCCTTCGGTGACGCCAGCCACGCCCGGATGCTCGTGTAAAGCAACTCGCTTGTTGACAGGCCGGACGAAGTGGGAGCGGAGGAGTTCCAAACGCGCGGCGATGTATGGGACCACATGCCCAAGGGCAAAGCCGGCCGCGCTACCGGGCATGACGATCTCGCTGAGCTGGATGTTGCACGTCGGGCACCAGGTGAGCACGCTTGCGGCGCCGGTAGCCGCGAATCCCGCCACCGTGTTGCCGCCGATTTGGCCGGCCGCCTTGGCATCGCCGGCACGGAACTGAATGACGCCGCAGCAGTTTGCCGGACCGCCGAATACTTTGTAGCGCGTGCCGAGCCGGTCCAGGACCTCCAGGCAGAGCAGTGCGATGTGGGGCGTCTTGAGGACGTTGCAGCCCAAATACATGACGACATCGGGCGCGGGCCCGGTGTCGGCGCAGGCGGACCGGGTCATATTGGCGATGAGGTCGGCGGGGAGTTGAAGGCGGGAAAGCACCTTCACTCCTTCAGACATTTTCTGGAATCCGGCCTGGCCGGTGGCATGCCGTTCGCTCGCGGCGCGCCGCTCGTTGAGCTTGAGCCGGGTCGCCGCCAGCATGAAACGCGGGTTGACGCCGTCATCGCAGGCGGTGAGACAGCGACCGGAGCCGGTGCAGGTGCGAGCCCATTGAGCGCCCCGGCTTGCGGGGTCGCCGCCGCCTCGGAGAATGTCGAGCACGTCGGTGACGATTTGGGTTGGCTCGTGGGTATCAATCCCGGCGGGAGCGGCGGTGGGACAGACCTCGACGCATTTTCCGCATCGGGTGCAGCGGTCGAGGATCTCGCCCACCCTAACCTCGATTGCGTTAACGAAGGCGTCAGCGGGGTCGGTCATTTATTCCCCCAATCATTCGAACCAGCATAGCACGTGACTCTATGAAGCTCCCGGCGCACTCAAAAAGACGACTAGTCCTGGGGCCATCATTGAGCGCGATATATATTCGAGAACATGCTGTTAAGTCAACTTCCCGTATGAAGCCGAACATTATGATTACTTTTCGGATCGATGGCCTAAGGAGTTGTTAAAAATTAAATTTCCCAATTGTTTATTCTGTCATTCTGAACGCAGCGTAGCGGAGTGAAGAATCTCGACCGAGATCCTTCGCGTTGCTCAGGATGACAGACACTCGCGTGACAATACATTTGTTAACTTTATTATTTCTCAAACCCTATACGGAGGTCTTCTTCTTTGAGCTTCCTCACGTAGTAGCGCCAAACCCATGTGTCATTGAAGGTAGACCCCAGATCGGGGAGTTTTTCAATATCTTCAGGCGAGATATCCGGCGCTATGCGGCCGGTTTGAGCTACTCGCAAGGTCGCTCGCGCCAAAGTGTTGAAGTTCAAAGCGCGCACCGTGGCTTCTTCGACCGTCTTGCCGGTGACGGTAATCCCATGACCCTTCATCAAACAGATCGATTTCTCACTCATGATTTCTATCACGGGAGCGGCAAGCTCCGGCCGGTTGACGAGATAGGAGCGCGGAAACACCGGGATGCCCTCTATGGCCATGCGCATCGCCGGTATATTGAACGCGCCGAAGATGGGGCGGAATTCCAATTCAGTAATGCCACAAATGAGCGCTTCCTTGGGATGAGCGTGGATGACACAGCCCACCGCGGGCCGCTTTTTGTAAATCTCCCCATGAATGGGCAGTTCGTTCGGCACTTGGTATTGCTCCCCCCGGTGCGGCCCCTTGCCGTCAAAGTCCACCCGTCGAATCGCATCGACCGTCGTGTAGCGCACGCCCTCTTCTTCCGGGCTTCGGCAGCGTATCCACATTTCGTCTGTATGAGCGATCCGAGCGCTGACATGACCCAGAATATCGTCAACCAGCCCTTCCATCGCCAGGATGCGGCACGAAACGGCGACTTTTTCCCGCAGGATTTCCGTCGGCTCAGCCATTTAAATTTGTCCTCATTTAGGACAACCGTGAAACAGGCTCACTGGTTTCGCGCTTCCGCGGCGGCGTTCACACCGCAGATGTAACCCTGCGTGGCGCAGCGGCCCATGCCATGCTGGTTGAATCCGCCGGCCGACTCGCCGGCGCAGTAGAGGCCCGGGATCACCTGGCCGTTGATGTCGATCACCTGGCACTTGGCGTTGATTCTGACACCGGCGCGCGTGTCGTGCACCAGCGGCATCCCCCAGGCGGCATAGAAAGGCGGCGTCTGAATCTTGAATTTGGGCGCCGGCTTGCCGAAATCTTTGTCCTCGCCTGAATCGACGAACGAGTTGTACCGTTCCACCGTCGCTTGCAAAACCTCACCCTTCATCGGCTTGGCTTGATATTTATTGTCAATCGCGGCGGCGAGTTCCGCCAGCGTGTTCGCGGTAAAGAAATAGCCCTGCGGATCGACATGCGGCGGCGCAACCTTCCAACCTTCCCGTTGGACCGCGTCGGCGTCAAAGATCGCCCACACCGGCCCGGGGCAATAATCGGGCGGCTCCGAATACTCGTTCATCGCCAACGCCGCGTTGGTAAAGTTATACTTCGTCGGGTTGAACTTGATATTTTCGTTGTTGCGATAGTCGTTGGGCATGCAGGGTTCGATCTGGTGGCCCATGTTACCGTGCGGCGGATCGCCCTTGGTCTCGTCGTAGAATCGCTTGCCGACTTGGTTCACCAGGATCAGGTCCTGCCAATCCTTCACGCTCAAGCCGGTGGCGCGCGCCAGCGGAAAGATCGGGTTTTCGACCTTCCACTCGATGTAGTTATGCTGCTGGCCGATGGTGCGCTGGGCGCGCATGGTCGCGCCGTTTCCCAGAGTCTGGTTGACCAAACCCCAGAGCGAGGCGCCGATCGCCATGGCGGCGAGCTCGCCGCTGGCGTCTTGATAACTATAGGGCTCGCCGGCGCATTGGACCACCGCGGTCAGCCTCGGATCGAACATGCGGCGAAAGTTTAAATTGCTGGTGCTGCCGCCGGTGGCGATGATCACCGCCTTGGCCGCGCGCAAATTCATCGCCGGCTTGCTGCTTTCAATGTTGCCATCGGAGCGAAAGCTTTTTAGCGGCGCTGTTGCGCCCGGCATGATTCTCGGTGTGTACTCCGCGCTGATACCGATCACGCGCCCGGCTTCCCGCACAAGGCTGGTCATTTTATAGCGCATCAAAAAGCGCACGCCCTTGGCGCGTGCGCTCGCCTCCAGCGGCCGGATCACGCTGGTGCCGTTGGCGGCATTGGGACTTTCCAATCCCGCGCCCTTGGTCCAGACAGCGTGATTCTCTCGCGGCGCGGAATTTCCTGTCGTCGATGCGCCGTGGTTGTCCGGCGGCACATCCTTAAACACGACACCGTTGGCGAGCAAGAATTCGAAGGTCAGCGCGCAATGATCGGCGAAGGCGCGTATCACCGCCCGGTCGTTGTAGCGGTGATCGGGCCAACCGTTGGATTGGACGATCGACCAATCGGTCAGGTCCGAGAAGACCGTGTCGGGCGAATCGGGAATATTATATTTTTTCTGCAAGCTCGTGCCGCCGCCCAGAGCCATATGGCCGCCGCTGATGATCGCGTGGCCGCCGACATCGTAATTCGCTTCGACGACGATGACCGACGCCCCACCGTCGGCCGCGTTGATCGCCGCAGGCAACCCCGCGGCGCCGGCGCCGATCACTATGACATCCGCTTCTAGGTCCCAGTTTTGCCCACGACTCGTTGCCGCTTCTGCCATCGTTCTTTCCTTCACCGATGTTTTTTATGGTCTGTTTAGCACTTCGTTACGCGATCAGTCTAGCGGCGTGTCTCAGAAGTTCACAGAATAAGTCAGCGCTCCCCCGTTCGTCATTACCGCGAAAGCGGTAATCCAGTTTTCTTTATCTTTCCTGGATTCCGGCTCGCGCTAGCTACAGCCAGCTTGGCCGGAATGACGGAACGAATTAGGTAACGAATTTCTGAGACACCACACTAAACCGGCCAACTCTCCAACCGGTACGCCTGCTCCCAGAACATGAACTCGTAGCGGCTGCTTAAAATGAAATGCCCGGTCATGAGCTTTTTCTCGCTGCCGTTCGCCGCCGCACCGAGTCGGTCCATCAGCCGAATCTGCTCGCGCACGGGCCGCCAAAAAGTTTCTGCAGCGTAGGTCTCGATCCACTGCCGGTAAATCTTCGGCTTGCGCGGGCGGTTTTTATGCAAGCGCCGGCCCACTTCGCCATAGATCCAATAGCAAGGAAGCACCGCGGCGACAAGCTCGCCCAGCGAGCCGCCGCGCGCCACCGACTGCAAGTGGCCGATATACGCCTGCGTGATCGGTCCCTTTGCGACCGCATCCAACTGGCGGCGCGACAAGCCGAGGGTCTCGCCGAAGCTGGCGTGGAAACTGCGCTCCACTTCGACCGCGCCGAGGGCGTGACGGCAGAACAATTCCAGGGTTTCGAGATCGGGCGACTTGGCGCCGCCCTGACAGAGGACCTGCGCGAAGTCGAGCAGGTAGACGTAATCCTGCAGGATGAAATAAGTGAAGCGGTTCATCGGCAAGGTCCCGGCATGTAACTCTCGGAGAAACGGATGCGCGTCGATGGCATGCCAGATCCGCCCCGCGCGGCGTCTTAGCCGAGCGCTGAATTTTTCCCCCATGGGCCAGGATTAACGAAAAATCGGCCTCAAGAAAAGGGGGGGGCGGGAGCCGGGGGCAAGCGTGATGATTGCTATTCTCAGCGGCGCAGACTCTATAATCCCATATTCACTCTGTCATTTTATCATCGTAACCCCTCTTCGCTGATTTGAGAAGAAAGCCGCGATTTTATTCCTACTGATCGGAATATTTTCCGGCAACGAATCTCGTGAAGGTTTGGAATTCTTGAATTCTGAGGCTTGGTATTGATCTTGCCTTCAGGCTCAACGGAGCGAGTTAGTCTTTTGACCTTTTGACTCGAGCCCCGGCCTTGGCCGAGGTCTCTCGCTCAGGATTTCGTCCCAGGGGCGTAGTCGAAGGTGCCACGGGCTTAACCGGGGGGCTCCACTCTCAGCCGACGAAAATGAAACTCGGACGGCAAAGCTTATACGCCATTGACGGGCTGCTGGTCCTTGCCGCGCAGCCGTTCGGCAAAGTGATGCTGCTACGAGACATTGCCCGGTCGCGGCGCGTGCCTGAGAGTTTTCTCGCCAAGATTTTTCAAAAGTTGACGCGGGAAGGTTTGGTGGTTTCCTCGCGCGGAGCGATCCGGGGCTATGCGCTGGCGCGAAAACCCAAGGATATCAAAGCGAAGGAAATCTTCCTGGCGGTGGAGGGAGCGAATCTTTTTGATCGCTGCATCTTCTGGAGCGATCGTTGCGCCGATTCCAACCCCTGCCCCATGCACTCCCGCTGGAAAAAGGCGCGGGAGAAGGTCATCGGCGATCTCATGGAGCGAACGACATTGGCGGATTTGGCCCGCGACGCGGCCAAGTGACGGTGTGAGCGGTGGGAGTTTAACGGCAGAGGTCGGAGATGACCCTCGAAGCTCAAGCGCTAAAAAATCAAATGCGCGTTGAATTACCGCCCAGCGATCATCATAAAAACTTGATCGCCTGCCAAGTCGCCTGCCCGGTGCATACGGACGCGCGCGGTTATGTGCGGGCCATCGCCGACGGTGATTTCGAACGGGCTTATTTGATTGCCCGCGGGCCCAATCCCTTCGCATCGATCTGTGGAAGAATTTGCGGCGCGCCTTGTGAGCTGTCCTGCCGCCGGGGAAAGATTCCACGCACCGATGACGACGGTTCGTTCGTAGCACTAGACCGGCCAATCGCGATCCGCGCGCTCAAAAGATTTGTCTGCGAATCTTACGGCGCGGAGGCGCGGCCTGCGGAAAACATTTTGGCGGCGCTGCGCGGCCATGTCCCGGCCGTGGCGGCGGATGCCGAAGAGATGGCGTCATGGCTCCGTGCCGCGACTCGGGGAACTTTTGTGCCCGCCGCCGGCGAGCGGGTCGCGATCATCGGCTCCGGCCCGGCGGGGCTGAGCGCCGCCCATGATCTCGCGCTGCTTGGATTTAAACCGACGGTGTTCGAGCTGGAGCCGGTGGCCGCCGGAATGCTGGCCGTGGGTGTACCGGAATACCGTCTGCCGCGCGAGCTGATCCGGCGCGAAGTTGCCGTAATCGAGGCTCTCGGCGTGGAGATTCGTTGCAACAGCAAGATCGGCCGCGAGGTTTCGTTTCGGAAGCTGCGGGACGATTTTTCGGCGGTGATCATCGCCGTGGGCGCGAAGCGACCGCGGGCTCTCGGTCTTCCCGGCGAGCCGGGCACCGGTGTCTTCGGCGGCGTTGATTTCCTGCGCGCGGTGGCCCTCGGTGAAAGTTTGGCTTTGGGATCGGATGTGGTCGTCATCGGCGGCGGCAACGTCGCCTATGACGTCGCGCGCACCGTGGTTCGCCAAGCGGCTTATGACACCGCGCGAATGGCGGCCCGGCTCGCCGGCACGCGGCGGGTTCGTTTAGTCTCCCTTGAAACATTGGAAGAGATGCCGGCGGATACCCTTGAGATCCTCGAAGGCGAAGAGGAGGGCATCGAGCGACTCTCCGGTTGGGGGCCGGTCGCGATAAACCGGGGCGATCGGGGCAATGTCGTTGGTTTGGAAATCAAACGGTGCCTGCGCGTGTATGACGCAGAGCGCCGCTTCGCGCCGCAATTCGACGAAGCGGCCCGCCAAACTCTGGACTGCGATACGGTTCTAATCGCGGCGGGGCAGGCGCCCGATCTCTCGTTTTTGGCTGAGGGCGGCGCCGATGTCGAGCAGTTCCGTCCCGGCTGGCCGAAAGTCGATGCGATGACGTTGATGACTTCGGGTAAAGGGGTCTTTGTCGTGGGTGATCTGGCCCATGGACCCAAGCTCTTGATCGACGCGGTGGCCTCCGGCAAGAAGGCGGCCCGCTCGGTCTATCAATATATAACCGGCCGCGCCCTGCACCCGGAAACTTTGATGAGCTTTGTTCAACTCGACCCCTACCAGCGGGAAGCGGGCTACGAACGGATTCAACGAGTAACGCTGCGCGCTCTGGAGCCCGCAGAGCGCCTCAAGGACTCCAAGGCGCTGGTGGAAATGAGTTTGGAAAAAGATCAGGCGATGCGGGAAGCTTCTCGTTGCCTGGACTGTGGTGTGACGCCGGTGTTCGACGGCAACCGCTGCATCCTCTGCGGCGGCTGCGCCGATGTCTGTCCAACGCTGTGCTTGAAGATCGTGCCGCTCTCGGCGCTGAGCCCAGCGCCTGACCTCAACAGACTGTTTGCCGCGCAACTGGGCGATGATTTCGACCTGGAACAAAACTCGGCGATCCTCAAAGACGAAGATCGCTGCATCCGTTGCGCGCTCTGTGTCGCTCGCTGTCCCGCCGACGCTATCTCCATGGAGCGAGTGAACTTTTTCACGGAATGGAGGAACCCATGACCATCGAAGCCAAGCCTACGAACGGTGCTCGATCCCGGCTCGATCCGGAGGCGATGCCGCGCCGGGATTTTCTCGGTCTGACCGCATGGTGGTCGGCGGCGGCAGCGTTGCTTTTCGGCTTTCTTGGTTCGATGCGCTTGCCGAAGGCAGCGGTTCTACCTTCTCCGTCCAAGAAATTCAAGATCACGCTGCCTGCTTCATTAGCTTCCGGCCAGGCCTACGTGCCAGCCGGTCGCTCCGCCGCCATCTACAAGGAAGGAATGCAGGTCTATGCTGTTTCCACCATCTGTACGCACTTGGGCTGCATTGTCAAAGCGACCGATAGCGGATTCGACTGTCCCTGTCACGGCTCAAAGTTCGCGAAGGATGGTGCTGTCCTAAAGGGGCCGGCGCCCAAAGGATTGCCGTGGATCGAAGTGAAACATTTGGGCGGCGACAATTTTCTCATCGATGAGGGAAAAAGTGTCGCCGCCGGGACAACGGTGACGGTATGAACCAAGCGGCGGAAAAGCCAAACGCGACGGAACCACCGGCCTCGGCTCGTTTCATCGAAAATCTAAAAGCGTTTCCGAATCGCCTGGCGGATACCATGTTCCGGACTGGGCGACCGCAGTCGGATCGGACCCGCGCAACTTTCGTCTTTGGCAATGTCTTTCTCCATCTGCACTCCGTGCGCACGCACCAGTGGAGCTTGCGGTGGTCAACCACGTGGGGGCTGGGAATCGCCACCGCCTCGTGCTTTTTCATCCTGCTGCTGACCGGCGTGCTGCTGATGTTCTATTACAAGCCCTATCCGGAGGTCGCCTACCTTTCCATCAAGGATATTCATTTCGTTGTTCCCACCGGTCGTTTCATGCGCAATATCCACCGCTGGTCGGGCAACATGATGGTTGTGCTCGTTCTCCTCCACATGGCGCGCGCCTTTTACACCGCCGCCTATCGCGCGCCGCGCGAGTTCAATTGGTTAATCGGCATGGCTCTTTTAGTGATGACCCTCGGTCTTTCGTTCACAGGTTATCTCCTGCCGTGGGATCAACTAGCCTACTGGGCAATCACCATCGGAGCGAACATCGCGCAATCGCCGCGCGAAGTGACCGACGCCTTGGGGATCACGGAATGGTTCGATGTCGGCGGACTACAGAAGTTGATTCTCCTGGGCTCCGAAGATGTCGGCGAAGAAGCGCTCATTCGCTTTTATCTGCTTCACGTCATGATTCTCCCCTTAGCCGTGGTGCTGCTCATGGCCGTGCATTTTTGGCGCATTCGCAAGGACGGCGGAATGACGCGGCCGGCCGACGCGGAAAAACGGCTCGGTTCTAGAGTGGACGGGGTTTACCCGGTTTTCACGGCGGCGCCGGAGAAAACCTATAGTCTGGCAGCCATCGTCAAGGGGCGAACGGCGGCCGTTGGAGAGGGACCGGAGTGGACCTTGCCGTCCATGCCTCATCTCATGTTCGCGGAAGCCGCCGTCTTCATGTTGACGATCGCGCTCTCTGTGATCCTGGCGCTTTTCCTGGATGCCCCGCTAAAGGAAGTGGCGAATCCCGCCGTGCCGGAGAATCCAGCCAAGGCGCCCTGGTATTTCCTCGGCTTGCAAGAGCTAGTCGCCCATTCCGCTTTCATGGGCGGCATTGGAATTCCATCGATCGTGCTGATCGGTCTCGCGTTGATTCCCTATCTGGATAGGGAAACGGAAGGGACGGGAAACTGGTTTGGCGGACCGGGCGGCGGGCCGCTGGTTTTCCGCTCCGTGATCGTCGGTTTGGCAGCGGTGGTAGCGTTAGAGGCTCTGGTGATTCGCTTCGGTTGGCTTCGTCAATGGTGGCCCGCCACCCCTCAGTTGGTGGTTACCCTTCTCAATCCGGGCACGCTGTTGACGGTTTTGTACGCCTGGTACTCTCTGTGGTGCCTGCGCCGATTTGATTCGACCCGGGCCGGCGCGCTTGCGCTTTTCACCTGCTTTGTTTGCGGCTTTATCGTGCTCACCGTCATTGGAACCTATTTCCGCGGACCGAATTGGGATTTCTATTGGTCGCCGTCGCAATGGCCGGGACATTAGCCCTGTGGGATCTCAAATGGCAAATTCCAGATCGGAAAAATTGAAGTCTACAACCCGGGCGAAGCGAAGGATTTCTTACTTCCCTCTCCCCTTGCGGGTTAGGGTAAGGGGTTTCGTCATGCTGGCACTACCCTCACCTCAATCCTCTCCCTCAAGGGAGAGGAAGTTTTTGAGAAGAAGTCGATGCTCTGCGATACGAGCCGAAAGATGAAAGCGAACAAACACCTATTGCTCTGGTCAAGCCTGGCGGCGTTGGGCGTGCTTATCTGGGCCGCTGTCGATGAAAACTTCTATCGTGATTGGCGCGTGATTCAGCGGCAGGTTCGGGCGCGGCTGCTCCCGTCCCAAGCTGATGCATTCGCCATTCGGTTGCGCCAGATCGTCAGCCGCGACACCGGCGCGACGGACCGCTGTGTCAGTTGCCATGTCGGCATGGCGCCGGGCGAGAGCGGCATCGAGGGCGACCGGCTCTACGGGCGCCATCCAGACGTCGTCCACGATCCGGCGTCCTTCGGCTGCACGGTTTGTCACGGCGGGCAGGGGCGAGCGACCAGTACCGCCGACGCTCACGGCAAGGTGCCCCACTGGCCGGAGCCGATGGTGCCCAAGGAGTATTCGCTGGCCGGCTGCGGCAGTTGTCACACTCACCTCAGTGTTCCCAACCTGGCGGAGCTGCAAAAGGGGAAACTCAATTTCGAGCAGGCCGATTGTCTCGCTTGTCACCGCATGGATGGACGAGGCGGCACCATGCGTCCCGGCGGGGCGGGCGGACAAGAAGGTCCTGATCTATCCCGCGTCGGCGCCACCGGATTCAAGCAGGATTGGTACGAACATCATTGGGCACAGAAGAAAAAGGCTGCTACCGGTCCCTGGGTCTCCGCCTTCGGCGATCTTCCCCCGGCCCAGCGCGGGGCGATCGATGAGTACCTTCGCTCTCGCGTTGGGGCGCCCGGCTTGGTCGAGGGCAAGGCGCTGTTTCATATGCCGGAGCTGACCGCAGTCGGGAACAAGGATCCGGGACAGGTCAGTTTCGCCCAGGTCCCAGGCGAGCGCAGCGTCGCCAATTGGCTCAAGCAGCACTTTCGCGCACCTGCTTCAGTCGTCCACCGCTCGGGCATGCCCGAGCTCGGTCTAACCGAGCGGCAGATCGACCAATTGACGTTTTATTTGTTGTCGCTCAGGCGCCGGACTTCCGGGGAAACTCTCTGGCCGAAAGATCGCATCCGCGCGGAACGTTTCGGCGCCAGAGAGTTCGCCACCGACGGCGCGACTCTCTATGGAACCTTTTGCGCAGCCTGCCACGGCCAGAAAGGTGAAGGCATGCGTTACCCGGGGTTACCGGAGTTTCCCGCCATCGCCAACGCTGATTTTTTGCGCTTGGTATCGAATGATTTCCTGCGCGAGCAGATCAAGCAGGGCCGGCCGGGACGCAGGATGCCGGCATGGGGAGCCTCGGAAGGCGGTCTGAGCGGAGAAGAGATCGGTCGGCTGGTGACTTATGTGCGCGGTCTTGGAGCCGTTCCGTTTGAAGGCGATTCCCAACCGCGCCGGTGGGCCAAGGGTGACCTGGCGCAGGGAGAAAAGTTGTATACCGAAGTTTGCGCCTCCTGTCACGGCGATCGCGGCGAAGGGAAAGTGGCTCCCGCGCTCAACAACAGAGTGTTTCTGAATCTTGCCACGGACACATATCTGTACAAGACCATTCAAAACGGACGCAGCGGGACATCGATGGCGGGCTTCGGCGCGGGGTCGTCGGTCCGGCGAACTCTCACGGACGCCGAGACCGCGTCGGTCGTTGCGTTCATTCGAACTTGGGAGGGGAAAAAATGAAGAATATGAACCGCCGGGAATTTTTGGAGTGGGTGGGCGCCGCCGGTTTTTCCGCCTTCGCCGCTTCCGTGAATGAGGCGTGGGCTGTTCAAGCGGTGCAAAATCCGCTGGCCACCTATCCCGACCGGGACTGGGAAAAAGTCTACCGCGACCTGTGGAAATATGATTCCAGCTTTACTTTTCTCTGCGCTCCTAACGATACCCATAACTGCATTCTGAACGCCTACAGCCGCGACGGCGTGGTGACGCGGATCGGCCCGACGATGAAGTACGGCGAAGCGACGGACCTGTACGGCAGCAAGGTCTCGCACCGCTGGGACCCGCGCGTCTGCCAGAAGGGGTTGGCGTTGACGCGCCGTTTCTACGGCGACCGGCGGCTGCGCTACCCGATGGTGCGCAAAGGCTTTAAGGCCTGGCTCGATAAAGGATTCCCGCGCGGGAAAGACGGCCAGCCGCCCAAAGAGTATTTCAATCGAGGCCGGGACGAGTGGCTGCGCATTACCCATGAGCAGGCCGCGGACATGGTTGCGGCGGCGCTGGTCAACATCGCGACCACCTACAGCGGCGAAAACGGACAGAAGCTCCTCCTGCAACAGGGTTACGACGAGGAAATCGTCAAGGCCGCGCGCGGAGCAGGGACCCAAGTGCTCAAATTCCGCGGCGGCATGCCGCTGCTCGGTCTCACTCGCGTGTTCGGCTTGTATCGCTTGGCTAACTCGATGGCGCTGCTCGATCACAAAATCCGCGGCGTGAAGCCCGATGACGCTCTGGGCGGACGGGGCTGGGATAACTATTCCTGGCACACCGATCTGCCGCCCGGCCATCCGATGGTGACCGGCCAGCAGACCGTGGAGTTCGATCTGCACGCCGTCGAGCAGGCGCGCATGGTGATCGTATGGGGTATGAATTGGGTCACCACCAAGATGCCCGACACCCACTGGCTGACCGAGGCCCGGCTCAAAGGGACCAAGGTCGTGGTGATCGCCTGCGAGTATTCCTCGACCAGCATCAAAGCCGACGACGCCATCGTCGTCCGTCCCGGCACCACGCCGGCACTGGCCCTGGGGCTGTGTCATATCATTATGCGCGAAAAACTTTACGACGCCGACTACGTGCGGCGCTTCACCGACCTGCCGTTGCTGGTGCGCGCGGATAATTTAAAGCTCCTGCGCGCCGAAGAAGTTTTCGGCACCAAGCCGGCGACGCTCAAAAACCAGACGAAAACCGTCGGCAAGGGCGATAAAATCCAGCCGCCGGGCGCGCAGACCGACATCCTCATTCCTGAAAGCTTGCGCGAAGCCTGGGGCGATTTTATCTGGTGGAATCGTAAAACGTCCAAGCCGGAAGCGATCTCGCGCGATCAGGTGGGAAAGTTTTCCCTGGTGGGCGATCCACTGCTGGAAGGTTTGGTGGAAGTTACGCTAAAGGACGGCAAGAAAATCGCCTGCCGCCCGATCTTCGACGTGATCGCCGAATATGCCAAGCACTTCGATCCCAAAACGACCGAAGAGATCACCTGGGCGCCGGCGGCGGCGGTTGAAAGTCTGGCGCGGGAGATCGCCAAAGTGCCGGGCACCACGCTGTTCGCCATCGGCATGGGACCGAACCAGTTTTTCAACAATGATAATAAAGACCGCACGCAGTTTCTCCTCGCGGCACTCACCGGCAACATCGGCAAGCTGACCGGCAACGTCGGCTCCTATGCCGGCAATTATCGCGTGGCGATGTTCAACGGCGTGCCCCAGTACATCAACGAGAACCCGTTCGACATCGAGCTCGACGGCGCCAAACCGGCGCGCCCGAAGCAGTATTGGCGGCCCGAGTCGGCGCACTACTACAATCACGAGGATCATCCCCTCAAGATGGGCAAGACCATGATCACCGGCAAGACGCATATGCCGACGCCGACCAAGTCGCTGTGGTTCGCCAACGCGAATTCGATCCTGGGCAACGTCAAGTGGCACTACAACACCGTCGTCAACGTGCTGCCGAAAATGGAAATGATCGCGCTTCAGGAGTGGTGGTGGTCGACTTCCTGTGAATGGGCGGATGTGGTTCTCGCGGTGGACAGTTGGGCCGAGTTGAAACAGCCCGATATGTGCTGCTCGGTGACCAACCCATTCCTCACGGTCTTTCCGCGCACTCCCTTAGAGAGGCTCTTCGAGACGCGCGGCGATATCGAGTGTCTGGCGCTGGTGGGGAAACAGTTGGCGAAACGAACCGGGGATGCGCGTTTTGCCGACATGTGGAAGTTCGTCGATGAGAAAAACGTCGAAGTCTATTTGCAACGCATTCTCGATTTCTCGTCTACCACCAAGGGCTACAAATTTACCGACTTGGAAGAAAAAGCGAAAAAAGGCGTCCCCGCTCTCATGATGACGCGGACCAATCCCAAGACCGTGGGCTACGAGCAGGTTTACGACTCCCGTCCCTGGTACACCAAGACCGGGCGGCTGGAGTTCTACCGCGAAGAAGATGAGTTCATCGATGCCGGCGAAAACCTGCCGGTGCATCGCGAACCGGTGGATTCGACCTTCTACGAACCCAACGTGATCGTCGCCCCGGCGCATCCCTTCATCAAGGCCAAGGGGCCCGAAAGCTACGGCGTCAAAAAAGACGATCTTTCCAACGAAACGCGCCAGGGGAGAAACGTCGTCAAGAGTTGGGCGGAAGTCAAAAAGACCACCCATCCGTTGGCCAAGGACGGTTACAAATTTGTCTTTCACACGCCGAAGTACCGCCACGGCGCCCACACCATGCCGATCGACACCGACATGGTGGCGATGCTCTTCGGCCCCTTCGGCGACGTCTACCGCCATGACAAGCGCCAGCCTTTCGTCGCCGAAGGCTATGTCGATATCCATCCCGACGACGCCAAGTCGTTGTCGATCGAAGATGGCGATTACGTCTGGATCGATTCCGATCCCTCCGACCGGCCGTTTCGCGGCTGGCAGAAAAACGACAAGGACTACAAGTTCGCCCGCTTGCTTTGCCGGGCGCGCTATTATCCGGGGACGCCGCGGGGGGTCACGCGCATGTGGTTCAACATGTACGGCGCCACGCCCGGATCGGTGGAAGGACAAGAGTCGCGGAAGGATGGTTTGGCCAAAAATCCTCGCAGCGGTTACCAGGCGATGTTCCGCTCCGGCTCGCATCAGTCGGCAACCCGCGGCTGGCTCAAACCCACCTGGATGACCGATTCGCTGGTGCGCAAGGATCTGTTCGGCCATACGGTCAACAAGGGATTTCTTCCCGACGTGCATTGTCCGACGGGGGCGCCGCGCGAAGCGATCGTCAAAATTACCAAGGCGGAGCCCGGCGGCATCGGCGGCAAGGGGCTGTGGCGGCCGGCCGCGCTCGGACTGCGGCCGAAAT
>JACPFE010000408.1 GCA_016183145.1 Deltaproteobacteria bacterium
AAGCCTCAAGAAACTCTCTGCCGCTGATCAACTCTCTTTCCGCCATAGCCAGGGTAGCGCCGGTGCAGGAACTTACCGCGTGCCCGGCACCGGCGTTAATCATGTCATCAAAATCCCAACCATGACCAAATGACGCGTTCAAAAAAGCTGCATTGAAAACATTCGTCTTGTCACCATAATTGACTACCGTCGAATCCGGCAGGCCGCCCATGGCCCTGACAAACCGAAGCGCCGCCTTGTTGCTGTCCTGAATCGATCCCCCAAGCATGCAACCCAGAGTATCCAAGATAAGAATCTTGGCGTAATCAATCACATCCTGCGGGATATCTCCCCATTTCAATCCAACTATCCACCGGGCCAAATCTCTTGTTTCGTTCATGAATGCCCCCCAAGCATTTTCGGAGCGAAGCGACGCTGCTGTCTTCTCATTAGCTTAAGTTTTGATTACATTGCAAGGTCTGCTATTCCAAGTCTGGTTCTTGCGGGAAAGAAAAGGGGACATTCTACATTTTCATTTCTTTTCTCGTTCGTCCCTTGGCCGTTGGCTTGCCGCCAAACCATGTTCAGGTCTCCAGGGTCCGACTTTTATTTCACGACTGTCTTTCGAATTGTTGAGTCGTAGAAGTGTGCCCCAGAACCCTGAATCCGAGCTTGAGGCGACCGCAAAGGCGGCGCGTACATCGTCAGCGCAAGTGCGACAGAGAACCGTTTCTCGATCCCAACCAGGTCATCTCGTGGTGGGTTTCAAGCTATAGCGAGTTGCGTTCTCGACGACGCCGGGTTAGGTTTTGAGAAATTAACAAAGATAGTCGAGCCGTAGAAGTCTTTTGCTTTCCCCGACGCAAAATCAGTTAAGGCGACCAGCAATTTAGAAGGTTAAAAACTCGCGGGAAGCCCCTGCTTCGGAGGAATTTGAGATGCGAAAACGTTTAGCCAGATTCTGGACTTTTTCGATTGCTGTCAAATTTCTTTTGTTCGTGATCGCTTCGCAGGGGAGCGCGCAGACAAAACTCGAAAAGCTACACGTTGGCTATAGTGCTCAGGCAGGTTCGTTGGCGCCGATATGGATCACTAAGGAAGCCGGTATATTCAAGAAACACGGCCTTGACGTTGAGCTGCTCTTCATACCGGGCGGTCCGACGGCCGCGGCGGCGCTGATATCCGGTGAGGTTCCTTTTACCATCGTCGGCGGGCCGGCGGTTGTCAGCAGCAATCTCGCCGGCTCCGATCTGGTCATGATCGCCGGTATTGTCAACACATTTGCGTTCCAAATCGTTACCGTTAAGGGGATCAGCTCTTATCAACAACTAAAAGGGAAACGGCTCGGCGTGAACCGTTATGGCGCTTCTCCCGACGTTGCCGCTCGCTTCGCGCTAAAGCACATGGGCATCGATCCGAAGGAGATAACCATCCTGCAGTTGGGCGAACAGTCCACGCGTCTGGCGGCTATGATGGCGGGTCAACTCGAAGCGGCGGTATTCCTGCCGCCGATCACGACCATGGCGCTGAAGCAGGGAATGAACGTCCTCTTAGATCTGGCTGAATTGGGAGCGGACTTCCAGATTACCGGTGTGGGCAGCAGTCAGCGTTTTCTGATGCAACGCCGGCAGACGGCCATCAGGTTCATGCAGGCATTTGTGGAAGGAATTCATTACTACAAAACGCACAAGCCGGAGAGCGTGAATACCATCGCCAAGTACATGAAGATCAACGACGTGGAAGCGGTGGGCGCGACGTACGACTACTTCGCGCTCAAGGTCGTGCCGCAGAAACCGTACCCGTCGCTCAAAGGAATTAAAGCCCTGATCGATCTGGCGGCCCATGAAAAACCTGAGTTAAAGAAAATATCTCCCGAGAGATTTGTGAATACGACGATCTTAAAAGAAGTCGATGACAGTGGATTCATCGATCGTTTGTATCGGTGAGCGGGCGAGCACCGGGCGGATTCCCGCTAAAAAGGATGCGGCAATGAGGAGATTGCAATTGCCGTGTCGCAGCAAGCTCCCGGGAATTGACGCAGGTAATCAAACACACCTGAACTGGAGGAGAGATGCTCGATTTTATCAATCCATCACACCCGTCCGAATTTGCGGTTCTACGATTGGTCGCCGAAGCCCAAGAAGGAGGGGGCGATGTTTTCGATATCGGCCGCCTGTGCAGAACTCTCGAACCCGGCGAAATGGTGGGCTGGGAACGGGGCTGGCTCGGACTCGCGGAAGCAACCGAAGCCAAGGCCAAGCGCGAACTTGCGTTGGGCCACAAGCGCACCGCCATGCAGTTTTTCTTTCACGCCAATCAATACTACCGAATGTCCGATGTGTTCTTGGCGGGGGATGAGCTAGAACGCCGAAAGGCGCGCTTTCTAAAGTGCCAGGAGACTTTCCAGGCTGCGGCAAAGCTACACTCGCCGACGATAGAAACGATTAAGATCCCATGCGGTTCAGACGAATACGAAGGTTACCTCGCCCATCCGGTCAATCCCGCTCCGGGCAAATGGCCGGTAGTTTTTCTGATCGGCGGCGCCGATGCCTTCTCTGAGGAACTTTACTTCGACGGCAGGCCCGCGACCGAACGCGGATGGGCGCTGGTTCTCGTCGACACACCGGGGCGAGGCTCGTCGATTTACGTGAAAGGAATTCCATCCCGGCCCGACTACGAGGTCCCAGTGAAAGCGTGTATCGACTACCTGGTTTCCCGGCCTGAGCTGGACCCGAACCGAATCGCTGTGATCGGCATCAGCATGGCGGGCTACTACGCGCCGCGCGCAGTCGCATTCGAGCCGCGTGTAAAGGCGTATATCGGCTGGTCGGGCTGCTACAGCGTGCTGGACGACCTCTATGAGTTCTGTCCAAATCTTCGGGCGACTGTGCGACGCCTTCTCGGCGGCGTCACTGATGAGCAGGCCCGAGAGCAGCTCAAGGCTTTCACCATGAAAGGCATCGCGCAAAATATCAAATGTCCAACATTAATCACTCACGGCGGGCACGACATACGCATGAGCGTTGAGGGCGCCAAGCGGCTCTTTAATGAGATAGGTGCCAAGGACAAGACTTTGAAAATTTACGACGACCCGAAAGCCGGCGGAACAATTCATTGCAGCCACGATTACTGGGCACACCATGTGCCGTACATGCTCGACTGGCTCGAAGAGCGCCTGTAAGAGAACACAGAGGCGGGACCGGAGTGAGTAGTAGGTTTGAAGCCATAGCGCTCTTCTCGTCAAATGAGAATTTCGTATTGTGTTCCCGGGCTTTGCCGACCCTGACGGGATCCTATGGCCGAATATACTCGGCGGCGCTTTCGCCGGCAATTCGACCGTAGACGGCACAACGCGGCAGAGATGAGCCGCCGGCATAGTTTCCGTAGAAGATACCTGTAGTGATTTCTCCGGCGGCATAGAGCGCCGGAATGGGCTTCCGACCACTGTCGAGTACCTGCCCTTTTGTATTTGTCCAAAGACCGCCAAAAGTAAACGTCAATCCGCCGGTAACTTTATAAGCGCAAAAAGGGGCTTCCTCGATCCTACATGCGAAGTTTGTCTTCGGAGGTCTTAACGAGGGACACTTTTCTCCCTGGATACTGTCGTTGTAAGCCGTGACAGTGTGCTCGAGGGCGCCGGGATCGATTTCCAGCTTTGTCGCCAATTCGCGGATGCTCCCGGCCTCGATGGGTCCTCGGTCGGGTCCGGTGTAATCAGGATTGATCGTTTCTTTGGTAGCAGAATCGAAGATGACATAGGCAACCCCACCTGGTTGCGTGAGTGCCACAAGCTTGCCGAATTTGGCGTAAGTCTTATCGGACGGGTATTCGCCCTCGTCGACGAATCTGCTTCCTTGCTGGTTGACCAGTATCCCGACCTCGTATTTTTTCATACTCCTCATTCCCGCCATGGCGCCTTCTTCGAGATGCTGCTTGTAGCCGTAGTGAATCAAGCCGCCGTGGAAGTCGTCCATCCAATCGATTTTCGCTCCTACTTCTAGGGCCATGCGGATGCCATCGCCGGTATTATAGGGAGAGCCTCTGAGAACAAGATGGTTTCCGCCCGGGCCGAGGTAGCGCGTAACCATCTCCGGGTTGGCCTGAAATCCGCCGGCGGCCAGGATGACGGCCTGCGATCGTATTTCTGAGTTGCCCGCTGCGGTTTTTACCCGCGCGCCTCGGATCCTTTCGCTTTCCAAAATCAATCCGTACGCTTCGGTCTCATGGTGAATCTTTATATTTCTCGCGGCGACAGCCCGGCGCAAAATCTCTGCGAGGGCTTTTCCTTGCCCATCGACCTGATCGGCCGCTCCGGGATCCCGGCTTTTACTCGTCCACGGCACTCCCAGTGCGGTCAGCCAGTCGCGCGCCTGCCGAGATTTTTCCACCATGATTTTGGTGAGCTCAGGATCGGCTCTTCCTCCCGAAAGGCTGATCATGTCCTGATAGAATTTTTCGGCAGGATAAACTTGCGATGTGCGGCGAAACGACCCGCCGGAGAAAGCCGTGTTGGAATGAGGAACGTCTTTGGGCGCTTTCTCTATCACTAATACGTTTGCTCCCTGGGCATTGGCTGCGAGCGCAGCCATGCAACCGGCGATGCCGTCGCCGATCACCAGAATATCGCAGGTTTCCACTAGGCTTTTCTCCGCGCGAAGTCGGCGGCATTTTTCCCGGCGATCCCTCCGAAAACCGCGCAGCGGGTAAGGGAAGAGCCGGCGGGGTAGTTGTTGTAAAAGAAGCCGCCCGTGACCTCACCGGCGGCATAAAGACCGGGAATGACCGACGTTGTCTTGCTTATCACCTCTGCCTTGGAGTTGATCTTGATTCCTCCGAAGGTGAAGGTCATTCCCCCGGTGACGACGTAAGCATAAAAAGGCGGTCGATCGATGCGTTGAGCAAAATTACTTTTGGGAGGAGTCAATTTTGCGTTGGTCC
>JACPFE010000409.1 GCA_016183145.1 Deltaproteobacteria bacterium
GAAATTGCCCACCGTGAGCCCATCGGCCTCGGCCTTGTTGAACATGTAATTCGCGGCCAAAAGGCTCCCCGCTCCTTCCATGTTTTCAATTACCGCCGAGGGATTTCCGGGAATATGTTTCCCAATATGACGAGCGATGGCGCGGGTGTAGGTGTCGTAGCCGCCGCCCGGAGCATAGCCGACGATGAAGCGGACCGTCTTCCCTTTGTAAAACTCGTCCGCAGCCACATTCCGAAGCGCGGCCGCAAGCAACGTGAGCGCGACCAGACTCGCCATTAAAATAATAGTTTTTGATCTCATTGCATCCTCCGTAGTGTTTCGATTACCCCGTTTCAACCTTGACTTAACGGACATATGGGCTTGAGCAGTCACTTAATCCCAAAAATCTCCCGAAACCGTCTGACCGTCTGATAAAAATTGACATGCTTATCCGGCCGTTCCACAAACCACTGCTGACCTTCGAACAGAGCCTTTGACCGTGGTTCCATGTCTCTGCGAACGGGAATCTGCTGAACTTCTGCCAAAGCACTCTGTCCCTCTTTGGACAGAACAAAATCGACAAAAAGCCGCGCGGCATTGGGATGTGGAGACTGAGCTGACACCATGACGGCGTCGATCTGTGCGACAATGGGGTCGAGAGAAACCCAGTCGATAGGTGACCCTAGTTTTTTCTTATATCCCTGAACCACCGGAGCGCGCGCGATCACCATGGAAGCATTGCCGATGTGCATGGATTCCACCGCCGTAATGCTCTGGCGCGCCATGACCGGCTGCTGGTCGGCAAGTCGTTTTAGGTACGCAACGGTTTTGTCCTCGCCCCAGACTAGCGTGAGCCCGCGCAATAGCCCGTGAGCGGTGCTGTCGATCGCGATTCGATTACCTTTCCAGCGCGGTTCAAGTAGCTCGTCATAGGATTTGGGAATTTCTGCCTCCTTTACTAGAGTTGTGCTGTAACTGAGGACGTACGGGTTGATATAGTAGCCGGACCAGTAACCTTCGCTGTCGTTCAATGCCTCGCTGACAGCTTCCCGTTGCGGCGAATGGTAGGAGGCGACCAGATTCGCTTCCATTAAGGGCTGAAATAAGCCACCACCGCCCAGCACGACATCCCACGTAGACATGCCGCTGCGCGCTTCGTCTTGAATTCTTGTAACCAGCGTTTCGGTTTCGAGCGGGTGAAGCTCCAATCCCAAGAACGGGTATTTCTTAGCGAAATCGTGAACGACTTGTATGGTCTGCGGTAAGTCGATGGTGATATAGAGAACCAACTTTTGTTCTTTCTTCGCACCTTCGAATAACTCCATGTCCAGGACGGACCGAGGTCGGGCCCATACCGGCTGCCAAAAAATAATCGTCCCCAGTACTGCGAGAAACAACGTTTTCACAGGTTCGCCTATTTTGTAGTATTACTCCTGAGCTTAGCGTCTCCCGATTTGACGCTGACCGTAGAGTCGGTCAACGAACCCTGTCTTTTTGAGCTCTTTCACAAAGCGCAGGTCCACAAAGTCCTTTACTTTGGCCTTAGCCGCCTTGGCATCCCACGAGGCTTGGACCTCGAGCGTATTCTTAAGACCTTCGATCGTCGGATACCCGTCCTCGACAAAAAGTTCTTTGTACGCCTCGAAGGTCCCCTCCAAGACGCTGCGCTCCTGGCCACTGTCTTTGCTGCTTTGGTTGCGGCTACGCCGCGCTGGGTCCTTCCTGGTGAATTTTTTTTCGGTTTGATCTATCCAAAGAGGTTTAACCGCACAAAGAGCTCTCCTTCCGGAAATGGCAAATGGAGTATGTAATCGAAGAGGCCGTAAAAACAGGCCCAGGCGGCCACACTTAACAGAATGCTGATGGGCCACTTTTCGCCGCCGGCAAATTTAAAATATAGGAAGCTTGCAACTGGTACGGCGATTACAAAACCTAATAGCCAAATGGCGAGGAAGAATCCCAGAGTCCACGCGACGATAGCGGCAGCGGCGGCGCGGTTCCGCATGACGGTCGTCTCGGAGGACGGTGAGATTGCCGAGAGATTGGCGCTGCCGGTTGCGCGGCGTAGGGTGTAAAAAAGCTCCTGGCCAAAGGCCAAAAGGGCCAGAGCCAGACACGGAATGCCGAGAACCGTAGGAAAAAGGGCGGCGCGCTCTTCCATGGGCCGGATCTCATAATAAGTCTCGCGCAGCACATAGATAAACAGGGCGACGAAGAAGAGCGCGAAAATCGGCCGATATACGGGGCTGCTGAGCATCACGATGTCAGGCTCCGGCGCCGGTTCCGCAATGGCGGGTGGGGGTTTCCTCTTCTCGCGCAGGATTTGGCGGATGGAATAGAAGATCGCTCCGACGATGAAAGCGGCAATAATAAGCACGCCGGGGTGCAGGAGCCAGCCGGCACCATACGCCCTAGTGGAGATCCAGAAGTTTCTCTCCGTGATGGTTCCCAAAACCAGGCCCACCAGCAGCGGTGGCCTCTGCCAGTCGAACTGAACCATGAGCCAACCGAGGGCGCCGAAAATCAGCACCATTATCATGTCGCCGAAACTATTTTTGACGGTGAAGCCACCGAGATAAATGAGCACGAGGAGCAAGGGGATAAGCAGAGCGCCCCTTATGTTGGTGATTTTTGCCAGTTGATTGAGGAAAAGAAAACAGACTGCCACGGTAATGATATTGGAAACGATAATGATCCAGACGAAGGAAAAGGTAAGCGTGAGATGCTTGGCCGGATTCAGCATGTCAGGGCCCGGCACAATCCCCTGGATGAGGAAGGCGCCGAACAAGATCGCTGTGGAGACGCTGCTCGGGATGCCAAAGGCAACCGTGGTAATTAGATCCCCTCCCTTGGTCGAGTTGTTGGCGGCACCGGGGCCGAGGACTCCCTCGACCGCGCCCTTGCCGAAGCGATCTCTGTCAGGTGAACTCTGAACGGCATAGGCATAGGCCACCCATTGTGCTGTGCCCCCTCCCACTCCTGGAAGTATGCCGACGTAGGCGCCGAGAGCGCTGCACTTGAGAACCAACCACCAGTGACGAAAGGTATCTTTTACCCCTTCCATGACGCCGCCAAGTTTTCCGACCTGCTCGCGGGCTATGCTGGTTCCCTTTATGGCCAAATCGATAATTTCGGGGATGGCAAAAAGCCCTATAGTCACGGCAACGAGGTAGATGCCGTCCCACAGGAAGATCGAAGGTCCTTGTCCAAGGATTCCCTCAAAAGTAAAGCGCGGCACACCCCGTATAGGGTACAAGCCGATGGTAGAAATCATCAGCCCAAGGCCCCCGGCCATCAGACCCTTCACAATATTCCCGCCGCTGAGAGATCCGACGAAGGTGATGCCAAGGAGCGCGAGCATAAAGAACTCGGGAGAACCGATAGAGAGGACCAGCGGGGCGGCAATAGGGATCGCCAGGGCCAAGACAAAGGCGCCAAAAATAGCGCCCACCAATGAGCTCATCAAAGCTGCGCCTAGAGCTCGCCCGGCCTCTCCCTTCTTAGCCATCGGATGTCCATCGACGATCGTCGACGCTGTCGTGCCCTCACCGGGGACGCCAAACAAGATCGAAGTGATGTCTCCCGTAGTAGCGGTCACAGCATTTGACCCCAAGAGAAAGGCGAAAGCCGATGTGGGGTCCATTTTGTAAATGAATGGGAGCATGAGCGCCAGCGTGGCGGCGCCGCCCAAGCCGGGCAGAATGCCGACCCAGAAGCCGATGAAGATTCCCACCAGCATGAAGAAAAAGGCTTGCTGGCCCTGGTTGGTGAAAGGCAAGATGTTAATCAGGGCATTATAAAACGCGTCGATATAGTCCATTGGCTACCCGCAAGCTATTTTTTCGGCTTGGTCGCTAAGAAGTCGAGAAGCTCTTTAGCATTCGGAGTGATTGACAGGATCTTGTTTACGTAATTTTCGATCTCTTCCCCAGAGACATAAGTTACTTCCAACTTGGACTTTTTGGCTTCAGCTACAAACTCCGGGTCTTTCATGGTGTCAGCGTAGCCTTTGCGTAGCAGTTGGAGCCGCTCTTTCGGCGTACCCGGCGGAACACTGAAGGGACGCTGAAACTCGTAACTCCCCACCCAAGTGTGATAGCCGGACAGATTGTCTTCGCCCTTTATGACTTCTGGAATGAGCGGAAGGTCTTTTACCTCAGGGTCGGGCTCCCGGCGATGGATCAAAAACGGGAT
>JACPFE010000410.1 GCA_016183145.1 Deltaproteobacteria bacterium
GGGTTGCTTTTGTTCAATGTAGAGGGCCGCGCGCTCCTGGGAGAGACGGCGCACGAAGCGCACCGCCGTCCAACTGATCACAACCAGCAACACCGTGGCCGTGAGAATGCTATAGGCGACCGGCGCGTAGGGGAAAATGCCGATGATTTGCTGAATGCCAGGGCCCAGGGCAAACAGCAGCAGGGCACACGTTGCGGTCAGGCACAGCCCTTCGATTCCTTGGAGGTACTGAAAGCGCCGGATGAAGCGTCTGAGGAACGCGGCAAGTTCTTGAAATTCTTCTTGTCCCATGGACTTCAGCACAACATATTATCCACGTTAGGGGCGCTTGTCCATCCCGTCCGGGACGGATTTGAGTGGGTGGCAAGTGACTCGCTGTTATGTTATGCAAACAAGATTCACGCAAGGGAAAATCACGATCACAGGAAAGGATTTAGGCACGGGCATGGACCAATTGGAGACGAGCGAAATTCTATATTTGCACGAAGAAGACGAGTTCGACGAGGAGGGCGATGGCGGCATCCCGATGGATGAGAACCATCCGATGTGGCGCTCCGAAAGGATCACCCTCAATTCGGTCGGCATCGACATCGGTTCCTCCACCTCGCACTTGATTTTTTCCCGCCTGACCTTGCGGCGCCAAGGGATCGCGTTGTCGAGCCGTTTCGTGGTTGTCAACCGCGAGCTCATCCACGAATCGCCGATTCTGCTGACGCCTTACGTCGATAAGACTACCATCGACACCGACGCGTTGGGAGATTTTATTCATGAGGCCTATCGCCAGGCCGCCTTGACCCCTGACGATATCGACACCGGGGCGGTCATCGTCACTGGCGAGGCGGCGAAAAAGAAAAACGCCGAGGCGATCTCGGCGATCTTCTCGGCGCAAGCGGGCAAGTTCGTCTGCGCCACCGCCGGCCATAACCTGGAGGCGATTCTCGCGTCTTACGGCTCCGGCGCCGTGCACATGACGTACCACGAGGGCGGCGACTTCACGGTCATGAACGTGGACCTCGGCGGCGGCACCAGCAAGATCGCCATCGTCCAGGGTGGCAAGGTCATCGACACCTGCGCCATCGAAGTCGGCGCGCGGCTGGTCGCCCTGGATGAAAACGGCAAGATCAATCGTCTGGAAGACACGGCGCTTAAGATCGCCAAAATGGCCGGCATCAATCTCAGTCTGGGCGCCACCATGAGCGAAGCGGATAAGGAGAAATTTGCCCAGGTGCTGTGCGACTCGCTGTTCGAAGTGCTGGAGCGGGGCCGGCTCTCGCCTCAGGTGCAGGACCTCTTGCTGACGCCGAACATTGAATTCAAAGACCCGATCCACGCGATCATGTTTTCCGGCG
This sequence comes from Deltaproteobacteria bacterium, assembly GCA_016183145.1. GTDB lineage: Bacteria > Desulfobacterota > Binatia > UBA9968 > UBA9968 > JACPFE01. Next base: position 1,350 of record JACPFE010000410.1, read on the forward strand.
GCGTCTCCGAGTTCGTCTACGGCTATGAAAAGCGCAACCTGGGCGACCTCGGGGCTCAATTTGGCAAGCGCGTGCGCGCGCGCGCCAATCAACTGGCCGGCGGCAACATTCCGCTCAGGCCGTCGCAGGCGCGCATCCGCGCCACCGTCATCGGCGCGTCGCAGTATACCGTGCAGGTGAGCGGCAACACGATTTATCTCTCCCATCCCGACCTGCTGCCGCTCAGGAATTTGCAGGTTGTCACTCCTGAGTTCGAGCAAACCGAGGCGATTACTTCCGGCGAAATCAAAGACGCGGTAACAAAAGCGTTGCAACGCTTCGACATTCTCGACGCGGAGCGGGCCGTGGCCCTGGCGATCCGCTGGGAGCTTGGGCCGTCCTATCCTTTGATCCGCACTCTTGCGGAGGGACTGGTGGGCGCGATGAAAGAGCATGTGGACCAGGGACAGCCCGTGGTCCTGGTATTCGACGCGGACATCGCCAAACTCATGGGCAACATCATCGAACGCGAGCTCATCCCCGGCGCCGGCATCATCTCCATCGACGGCATCGATCTAAAAGACTTTGACTTCATCGATATCGGCCAGGAGCTGCCCGACGCCAAGGCGGTGCCGGTGGTGATTAAGTCTTTAATCTTCCGCCACACCGAACATGGCCGCGGGCATCAGCATCAGCCGCATCATTAAACTAAGGGTCGAGGATGGAGGATTGAGGATCGAGGATAGAAGATCGAGGATCGAGGATCGAGAATCGCCATCCTCCATCTTCCATTCTCTATCCTCGACCAACTTCATCCTCGGTTCGTATTTGAGGAGGGCAGCCCATGCGCGAAGTTGTAAGCGGCATCTTCACCTGGCCGTGGTTTTCCGAGCCGCACGGTTATAACTTCAACGGCCATCTCATTCATCACGCCGGTGGAAATCTCTGCATCGATCCCGTGGAACCGGCTGAGGAAGATTTTGAGGAGATTGCCCGGCATGGAGTCGCCCGCATCGTGCTCACCAATCGCAATCACTCGCGCGCCGCAAATAAAGTCCGCGCGCGCACCGGCGCGCGCACGGCGATCCATCCCGCCGACGCGCCCCACGCGCGCAGCCAGAGCGCCGAGCTGGATGATGAGCTTCGCATCGGCGAGAAGATCGGCCCATTGACCGTCGTCGGCGTGCCCGGCAAGTCACCCGGCGAAGTGGCGCTTCACTGGCCGGAGCGAAGAATTCTCATCGTCGGGGACGCGGTGGTCGGCGATCCGCCAGGCCGGTGCAAGCTGCTGCCGGAAAAAGTGGTCGATGACCCCGCGCGCCTGCGCGAGAGCGTACGATCTCTCCTGGCTCTCGATTTCGACATTCTTCTTCCCGGCGACGGCGCGCCGATTCCGCAGGGCGCCAAGGCACGGCTGAGGGAGCTGGTGAATACTTTCCCTAAATGAAAAACACACCATCTGCTACGGTTCATTTAGACTCGGAGCTTACTTTGAACGTCAAGAAAGATTCCTCGCTGCGCTCGGAATAACTCTTGGGCGGTTTGTCATCCCGAACGAAGTGAGGGATCTTGGTCAAACTGAACCACAACCACTGTCTGCGATTGCTTGACAACCTTCCCTGGGAGGCGGAAGATCAACACCTTCACGGGCACGAAAGTAACCTGGGTTAAGAACGACCAATGAGCCGTCCGGAACCATGCCGGCGATAGCGAAACAAGACATCCGCTTTTGCAAGACCGTCGATGGAGTCACGATCGCCTATTCAACGATGGGGCAGGGGCTGCCGGCCGTTTTTCCGCCGCAGTTTGTCACTCACCTTGAAGCGGACCTTGTTGAGGGACCATTTGCAGAGGTTTTTGAAGCGCTGGCCCAGCACTGTATGTTGGTTCGCTTTGACAAGCGCGGCACAGGGCTTTCTGACCGTGATGTCCCTGATCTTTCATCGGACGAGAGTTTTGTTCCCGACCTTGAGGCCGTGGTTGACGCGATAAGGTTGCCAAAATTTGCATTGTACGGGCTTTCTGCTGGAGGAAGGCTGGCTCTTCATTATTATGTGAAGCACCCTGATCGCGTGAGCCACCTTGTTTTTTACGGCACTAATCCCCAAGGATTCAAAGGATACGACGACGAGCGAGCCAAGCAACGACTTGTTGCGCTCACGGTGATCCGCGCCAGCTGGGATTTTGGCTCGAAGCTATGGGCGGAACGCATGATGCCTTACGGTGGAACTCGGGAGGACATTGAGCGGATCGCTCATTGGTTGCGAGTCTCAGCAACCGCTGACGTGGCTGGGAAACAGATAGAACTCGGAAGTAAGCGAAGTGATCTACGCCATTTGCTTGATACCGTGTCGGTTCCAACGTTGGTCATTCACCGGCGCGGGGATCAAGTTCCGTTCGCCGCGGGTCGCGAGCTGGCCTCGAAAATTCCCGGCGCGCGATTCTTGCCGCTTGAGGGGAACAACCACCTCCCCGCTACGCATGAAGAGGCAATGGAGCTTGTTACACCGGTGGTTGAGTTCCTCGCGCTGACTGGGGACCATCGGCAAGCGCGGTCCGCGGACGAGATTCCTCCCGTCACTCTGATGTTTACCGACATCGAAGGGTCAACGTCGCTGACCCAGCGGCTTGGCGATGAAGGGGCACAGCGGCTTCTCCGTGAGCACAACGAAGCGGTTCGTAGAGCGCTTGACTCTTACAACGGCAAGGAGATTAAGCACACCGGCGACGGGATCATGGCGTCGTTTTTCTCAGCGTCGAGAGCCGTGGGGTGCGCGGTGCAAATCCAACAGACGTTCGCGGCTCGCAACACCGCCAATCCGGGGGACGCCGTGAGGATTCGCATCGGCCTAAATGCAGGCGAGCCGATAGCAGAGGGCAACGACCTTTTCGGCGCTTCGGTACAGCTGGCCCGGCGCATCTGCGATCGCGCGGAGCCGAGTCAGGTGTTGGTGTCAGACGTGGTCCGCCAGTTGGTTTCGGGCAAGGGCTTTACCTTTGAGCATATCGGCCCGGAGGTGCTCAAAGGTTTCGCCGAGCCAGTGGCGCTTTATAGAGTACGGGTTGGCTAAGACTTCGCGGATGATTTTCTTGGTAACCGAGCGACCATCTGACGCCCGGCAAACAGGCCCAGTAACCGGCGACGGCGCGCCGATTATCCAGGGAGCCAAGGATCGGCTCAGGGAGCTGGTAGCCACGTTCGCCGAATGAACTACCCCGCAGCAAGCTACGGGGAATCACACCCGTAGAGATTCAACTTGATCATTTACATTGACGGTATGCCGTTGCGTCTAATAAAAGCGCCACACATGCCTGCCGAGAGGCAAAAGTAGTCCACCATGCGCGTGCGGGCGGACAAAGCGATCAGATGATAGTGCTGAGTAACGAGTGCCGAGGGCTGAGTTGGAGATCTGGAAATACTCAGCACTCATACCTCAGCACTTAACTTGGGAGGAAAGATGAACAGAAGAACCGCCATCCGGCGGCTGGCAACTTTTTTTCTGACTACTGCTTCTCTCGCCGGGGCGCAGCAGCCGAAGAAGGTCTCTCGGATAGGGTATCTATCGCCGACCAATCCAGCTCGTGAGTCCGCCCGTGCCGAGGCAATTCGACTGGCTCTGCGCGAGCGTGGCTACATCGAAGGACAGAACATCGCCACCGAGTACCGATATGCGGAGGGAAAGGTCGATCGGGCCCCTGAGCTTGCGGCGGAGCTGGTGCGTCTAAAGGTTGATATCATCGTAACAGCAGGGGAGCCGTTGACCCGGGCGGCCAAGAATGCGACCAAGACGATTCCCATCGTTATGATGGGCCCTGGGGCCGATCCTGTCGAGGCAGGCCTGGTTGAAAGCCTTGCCCGTCCCGGCGGCAACGTCACCGGCCTTACAACCCTTACCAGAGAACTAGGCGGTAAGCGGCTGGAGCTGCTCAAAGAAGCCGTTCCCAAACTTGCCCGTGTCGCGGTTCTCCACGATCCGGCCAGTCCGGGCAGTGTACTCGAGATCAAAGAAGCTCTCCCGGCCGCGGCGCGCGCGCTGACGTTGACTCTTCAGCCTTGGGAGGCACGGGGTACTGACGATTTCGAGAAGGTTTTTGCCGCGATGGGCAAGCAGCGCCCGGATGGACTCTTCGTGCTCGGGGCCCCAGCAATGACTGCTAACCAGAAACGGATCGTCGACTTTGCGTTAAAGAGCCGGCTACCGTCGATGTACCAGAGCAGAGGAGCTATAGACGCCGGCGGGCTCATGTACTACGGGGCGGACACCGCGGAAAGTTACCAGCGCGTCGCATATTTCGTGGACAGGATCCTGAAGGGAGCCAAGCCGGCTGACCTGCCCGTGGAGCAGCCGATGAAGTTTGAGCTGGTGATTAATCTGAAGACGGCCAAGCAAATCGGCCTGACGATCCCGCAGTGGACGCTAATGAAGGCGGATAAGGTGATTCGATGAAGGGTGTGCGATCGGTGGGACAGTAAGCCAACGGTGAGCCGTTGTCATAAACTCAGAATGATGCGGATGCGATTTTCCACTTCTTCCATCATAGGATTTGGGAGGGAGCCAATCTCTTGGCGGAAGGACTCGTTGGCCACAGCGATCACTTGGCCTAGAAGGAGATCGCTATCGCGGGAAACCCCGCCCTGGCCCTTCTTGAGGCGCAACCGAAGAATTCCCGGATTTTCAACAAGCCGTGTCGTCGTTGGGATGACGATCGTCGATGGATACTCGGCCTCATTGACGAGATCGGATTGGAGCACCAGGGCAGGCCGAAGCTTTCCGGGTTTGGTTTTGATGCGGGGA
>JACPFE010000413.1 GCA_016183145.1 Deltaproteobacteria bacterium
CATGCCGATATTTCGACGACGCAAATTTATACTCACGTAACTGGAGCGAGGCTGAAAGAGGCGCACCGCAGATTTCATCCGCGGGAGAGCGAGAAGAAACTGGAGTAGGGGCAACCCTATGTGGTTGCCCGTTCGGAAGGCAGGCATCCTTCGACTGACTCAGGATAGACTCCGGCCTGCCCCACCATCGATGCGGCGTTGAATCCGGAGTTCGCAGCCGGAAAGTGACGCCATGGGCAAGGGGCAAACCTTGCGCAGCGAAGACAATGCATTTCTACCCCTGAGCTCGGGACAAAACTCTCTGTTGTGCGAACTTCGTGGGAATAGGAAGGGGTTGTGCCGAGCGGCGAAAAAGACTCTGAAACAACAGGTCTGGGTGTCTTCGCCACTCCAGGTTTACCCCTCGCCCATGTTCGACTGCGGAATCCGGGTTGAAATCAAGCGGAACCGTTACCTGTCCCGTCTTGTGTTTCCGTGCGCCTTGCCGTATTCATGATGAATGTCCCTTTCGGGGATGGTTAAAATCCCTCGCGTTCAGGCGAAGAGAAAGTTTGTCATGCCCGCGAAAGCGGGCATCCAGTGTGCTGACGGAGGGACAGAGACGCAAAACCTGGATTCCCGCTTTCGCGGGAAAGACGGAACGGGAAGTCGACTTCCAGTCAACGTTATCGAAATCCCTCGGCTTCGAGCCGAGGGATTTTTAATTAGAACTTTGCCGGAACAATTTTGCAGGACACGATTCAACAAATCGCGATCTGGGCGCTGCCCGTCCTGATCGCAATCATTTTTCACGAAATCGCTCATGGGTGGGTGGCCAATCTACTCGGCGATCCTACCGCGGCCAAAATGGGCCGCTTGACCCTCAACCCGCTCGCTCATATCGATATTTTTGGAACGATCCTGTTGCCCCTCGCGTTGATTATTGCCAATGCCCCGTTTCTCTTCGGCTACGCCAAGCCGGTGCCGGTTAATTTCTACAATTTGCGCAGTCCCAAGCGCGACATGGTCTGGGTCGCGCTGGCCGGACCGGTGATGAATCTTCTGTTGGCTTTGGCATCGATCCTGTTTTTGAAGCTCACGATTCCCTTGTTCACCGGGGCCGCCGCCGATTCGATTCTGTCCGGGCTCGTCGGTTTCTTCGCGCCCATCGCGCTGATGGCCAAAAACAGCGTGCTGATCAATGTCGTGCTCGCGGTTTTCAATGCCTTTCCTCTGCCGCCCCTCGACGGCGGTAGAGTCCTGGTGGGTCTTCTGCCCGAGCCGCATTCCTCTCTTGTGGCGCGGCTGGAGCCGTTTGGGTTTCTGATTATCTTCGCTTTGCTGATGACCCGGACCCTCGACCGGGTGATCGGGCCGCCGATGGATTTCTTGCTTAACTTCTACTTCGGACTTCTGTAAATTAGACGCTTATGGATACCATTCTTAGCGGGATGAGGCCGACTGGGCGGCTCCATTTGGGTCACCTCCATGGCGCTTTAAAGAACTGGGTGCGGCTGCAGAACGACTACCGTTGTTACTTCTTCGTCGCTGATTGGCATGCGCTCACGACCGACTACGCCGCGCCGCAAGAGATCAACCATTACAGTCGGGAAATTTTGATCGATTGGCTGAGCGTCGGGTTGGATCCCTCTCGCTCGGTAATATTTCGGCAGTCGCGTGTGAAAGAGCACGCCGAGCTGCACGTGATCTTTTCCATGATCACGCCGGTTCCGTGGTTGGAACGCAACCCGACGTACAAGGATCAGATCAAGGAATTGACGGAAAAAGATCTGTCGACCTACGGCTTTCTCGGCTATCCGGTTTTGCAAGCGGCGGACATCACCATTTACAAGGCCAACAAGGTTCCGGTCGGCGTCGATCAAGCGCCGCACGTCGAGCTGACGCGGGAGATCGTGCGCCGCTTCAACCAGACTTACCGGCCGATTTTTCCGGAGCCGGAAGTTCTTTTGACCGAAACCCAGAAATTGCCGGGCGTAGACGGCCGGAAAATGAGCAAAAGCTATAACAATGCGGTCTTTCTTTCGGACTCGCCGAAAGAGATCGAACAGAAATTAAGCCGCATGATGACCGATCCGGCGCGGGTGCGGCGCACCGACCCTGGCGAACCCGAGAAATGCCCGGCATTCGAGTTTCACAAAGTCTATTCGCTGCCGGAGGAAATCGAAACGGGCGCCAAGGGCTGCCGCAGCGCCGGCATCGGTTGCTTGGATTGCAAAAAGATTTTCATCAAACATGTGATCGACGATCTTGCGCCGGCCCACGAAAGGCGCCGCCAATACGAAAACAAACCGGACGAAGTGGAAGAGATCTTGGCTCGGGGAAATCAAGTGGCGCAGACCAAAGCCGCTGAAACCATGGCGGAAGTGCGCGCAGCCGTAGGATTGTGAGCACCAACGTACAATTGGGGATCTTCGAGGGCCCGCTGGACCTGCTGCTTCATTTGATAAAAAAAAATGAAGTCAGCATCACCGATATTCCCATCGCGAGGATCACCGAGCAGTACCTCGCCACGCTGGAATTGATGCAGAACCTCAATCTCGACGTGGCGGGGGAATTTTTGGTGATGGCCGCCACGCTGATTCACATTAAATCGCGCATGCTGCTCCCCGCCGAGGGCGGCGAGACTGACGAAGATGAGGGCGTCGATCCGCGGGAGGATTTGGTGCGCCGTTTGCTGGAGTACCAGCGCTTCAAAGACGCCGCCGCCGAGCTGGAGCAGCGCGAGTTGTTGACGCGCGACGTGTTTGTTCGTTCCACATCGTTGACCGAGGAAGCTGCGGCTCCGGGCTTTCGCGAAGTTTCGCTTTTCGAGCTGCTCACCGCGCTCCGGCGGGTGATCGAGCGTCTGCCCAAAGACGACGCGCACGAAGTGGTCCTGGAAAAAATCACCATGCGCGAGAAAATGACACTGATTCTCGACCTCTTGCGGGCACGGGGGAACCTGCTCTTCGAGGCCCTGTTCAGTGAGGTCAAGTCGCGGATGGAGATCGTGGTAACCTTTCTCGCTATGTTGGAACTTGTCAAAATGCGGGCGATACGGATTTTTCAAGAAGCGTTAAACGGACCAATCCATATCGAGGCCGCCGTCGGAATCGAGCAGGCGGCTGAGAGAGTGGCGATGCAGGAGACCGAGGAAGAAAACAATGGAACGAGTGGATCTTAAATCGATTGTCGAGAGTTTGCTGTTTGTCGCCGACGGGCCGTTGACCTTGCAGCGTTTGGGAGAGGTTCTGGAAGGCAGTGCGCGGGACGAAATACGCTCCGTCGTGGAGGAGTTGCAAGCGGAACTCGACAATGAGCGGCGCGGCGTTCGTCTGGTGGAGATCGCCGGCGGGTACCAGTTGCGCACGCCTAAGGTCAACGCGGATTGGGTCAAGAAGCTGCTTGGCGGCCGGCCGCCGAGAATGAGCCGGGCGACGCTCGAAACCCTCGCCATCATCGCCTACCGCCAGCCGGTTACCCGAGCGGAGATCGAAGCGATTCGCGGCGTCGACGTCGACGGCGTGGTGAGCACGCTGTTAGAGCGCAACTTGATCCGCGCGGTGGCGCGCAAAGATGTTCCCGGGCGACCGTTTCTATACGGCACCACGGCGGAATTTTTGCAGCTCTTCAATTTGAAAGATCTCAGCCATCTGCCGACCTTGAAGGAGATGGAAGAGATCACGCTGCCTGATGTCCAAGGTGATGCATTCCCTTTGGAGAGTACCGAAGAGTCGTGATGGGATCATTCAAGACGGGCGATTGAGATGTCCGAACGAACTATCGAGGATGAATCCCAGTGGAAACTCGACTTGCAGGTTATCCCACCACGAAGGACACGAAGAGCACGAAGCAAGAGAAAATCATCTTGAACCCCGATGGCTTTGCCGATCCATTTCTCCGTCCTTCGTGGCCTTCGTGAACTTCGTGGTAAAGAGAAAAACTTCTTACCCCTCGGGTCATTGCGCCAAGCAACCGCTAGGCAACAGCCGGATCTAGGATCATCTCATGGAGCGCTTGCAGAAAATACTCGCCCGCGCCGGCCTGGCGTCGCGGCGGGAGGCCGAACGCTGGATCGCCGAAGGCCGGGTGACGGTCAACGGCGCCATCGTCCGGCGGCTGGGTTCGCAGGCCGATCCGGCGCGGGACAGCATCAAGGTCGACGGCAAAAGGATTAGGCCGCCAACCTCACCTCGATATTTCGCTTTCCATAAACCGCCGGGGATTGTTACGACGCTGAACGATCCCCAGCGCCGCCCGGACTTGACCCGTTTCCTCGCGCATATGGGAGACAAGCAGAGGGTGTTTCCTGTGGGGCGGCTCGATTACAATTCATCCGGCTTGCTGCTCTTGACCAACGACGGCGAGCTCGCCCAGCGCTTGTCCCATCCGCGCTTCGGCGTAAAAAAAGTCTACCGTGTCAAACTGAGCGCCTGTCCGGCGGAAGAAGAGCTGGCCCGATTGCGCAAGGGAATTTACCTGGACGATGGCCGCGCCGCTCCGGCGCGGGCGCGCGTATTGGAGAAACTAAGAAAGAACGCCTGGGTCGAGATCGAGCTGCACGAAGGACGCAAGCGCGAGGTGCGCCGCATGTTCGAAACCCTCGGTTATTTCGTTGAAAAACTGATCCGCGTGCGCGTCGGC
>JACPFE010000012.1 GCA_016183145.1 Deltaproteobacteria bacterium
GGGGTGTGCGGCTGTGGTCGACGCGCAGCAAGCAGGGAAAATCCTCCGCATCGGTTACCTGGAGGGAGGCACTGCTGCCGGTAGCGAGGTCCTCGTGAAGGCTTTCCTGCAAGAGCTGAGCAAGCTTGGGTGGATCGAGGGAAAGAATTTCACCATCGAGTACCGATTCTCGGAGGGAAAAAATGCCCGCCTACCTGAGCTTGCGGCGGAGTTGGTTCGTCTTAAGGTTGATCTTATTGTGGTCTCAGAAACAACACCTGCGTTAGCGGCCAAGAGCGCCACTATTACCATCCCCATCGTGATGACGATCGTCGGAGACCCCGTGGGTGTAGGTTTGGTTGCCAGTCTGGCGCGGCCGGGAGGCAATGTCACGGGGTTCTCGAGTTTATCAACCCAACTAAACACGAAAAGGCTGGAGGTACTTAAGGACGCGGTCCCCAAGCTCGCCCGAGTTGGGCTTCTGCGGTCGTCGGGAGGCGGCGTAGGAGCAGACCTCCAACTGAAAGAGCTCAGGCCTGCGGCTCTGGCACTGAAGCTAAAATTGGAGGAAATCGAGACTCAATTCGACCCCAAAGGTTTAGAGAGCGCCTTTCAAACCGCTAAGCAGAAGCAGGTCAAAGCTATTTTGACCCTCAGCACTCGCTACTTTTTCGCAGAAAGAAAGCGGATCGTCGAGCTTGCCGTCAAATACCGCTTGCCGGCTATTTACTTCCAGAAGGAGTTTGTCGATGAGGGCGGTCTCATGTCCTACGGGGCGGACTACGATGACCTGTACCGCAAGGCCGCCCACTATGTAGACAGGATTCTCAAGGGAACGAAACCGGCTGATTTGCCGGTGCAGCAGGCGATGAAGTTTGAATTCATCATTAGCCTCAAGGCGGCAAAACAGATTGGAATCACGCTTCCATACGAACTGCTCGCACGGGCGAATAAAGTGATTCAGTAAAGAAGGCTCCGCCTAAGGCGGATCAGCCCCAGCCTAAGGCTGGTCCGCGTCAGGAGGATTCGGCTGAAACAGGCAGGAGGCAGTAGGCAATAGTATGAATTTCGGTCCGCGGGGCCGCTTTTCGATTGTATGTCTGTTTAGATGTCTTCTTCCTCTCCCTCTGGGAGAGGATTGAGGTGAGGGTGATTCCTTTGACGGTCGTTGCCCTCACCCTGCCCTCTCCCAGTGGGAGAGGGTGAAAGATTTGGAGCGAGGCTAGAGTCAAAAATTCTGTTGAACTCAATTTAACGACGGAGGTGACGTTATGGTTATGATGGAACGGTTCGGTAGCCCGGCGAGTAGGATCATGTCGGCAATGAAAAGTTTTCAGATTCCGGTGCGCTCGGTGCAGCCGGGGGACAGGCTCCTGGTGATCACCGATGACGCGATGGACCCGCTGATCTGGCAATGCATGATGGCGGCGATCAACGAGAAAGGCGGCGAGGCGGTGCTGTGCATGTGGCCGCGATTGCCGCGCCACTTTGCCGATGTGCCGCAAATGGCCATCGAAGCGGCGCGCGGCGCCGACGTGATCGTCGCGCTCACTACGACGGCGATGAGCAACTCGACGCCGGGGTCGCGCGCCATGCGGCAAGCGTGCGGCGGGCCGATGTGGCTGATGGAGGAATTGACTATGGAAATACTTACCGACGGCGGCGGTCGCACTACGATGGCGGACATCGAAGAAATTTGCGCGCTCGGGCGCAAAGTCGGCGAGCTGCAAGATAAGGGCAAAAAGATTCGCGTGCAAGCCGACAACGGCACGGATCTCACGGCCGAGATCGGCGGCTTAGAGCCTGGGTTCTTTGCCAACTGGTGGGGTCGAATTCCATTCGGGCGTAATCCGAAGAGCGGAAAATTAGCCGGCGGCACCTGGCCGTGGGGCGAAGCCCATGTCGAGCCGGTGCCGGGGACGGCGAATGGCAAAGTGGTGTGGGATGTGACGGCGCAGTATCCGCCCGGCCGGTGGAAGCATCCCGTGACGCTGGTGATCGAGAACGGCCGCTGCGTCGATATTCAAGGCAAGACCGAGGCCGACCAGGTTCGCTGGTTCGTCACAACCTACGGCGATGAAAACTCCTGGCTTGTCGGCGGTGAAATTTCCATCGGACTCAACAAGCTTTGTCAGAAAAACAATGATTCCGTCCGCGAGTGGAAGAAGCATTACGGCGCGATGCATTTCGGCATCGGCCACGGCGCCGACAGGGGCACGGTCAATAGTATCCTTAGACTCGAAGGGATCACGGACTATATCACCATGACGATCGACGATACCGTGGTGTGCGAAAAGGGCCAGTTTAAGATTTAAGAGTACTCACCGCAGAGACACGGAGTTCGCAGAGTTTAAGCAACCAAAAGGGGACAGTCCCCTTTCCGGAAGGGGGACTGTCCCCCTTCTTAGGCCGAAGAAGCACGAAGGACACGCCCCCACCTTCATCCTCCCCCGCGTCCGCCAAAGGACGGATCAGCCTCGGGCTGACGCGGGGGAGGAAAGAGGAGGGGGAGAGGAGCACAAGGAATGGCAACACCAGTAGCAGCTGAGCGTCGGCCTCGACCGTTTAATGACCTGCGGGAATATTTATCCGTCGTGAGAGAGATGGGTCATCTCAAGTTGGTCGAAGGAGCCGACGGTGAGTTGGAGATCGGCGCGCTCACCGGGATGATCGGGGCGCGGCGCGATTGTCCGGTCTTGCTCTTCGACGCAATCAAAGGGTACCCGCGTGGCGTGCGCTTGCTGACCAACATGCTCAATAACGCCGAGCGGCAGAAAGTCATCCATGGTTGCCCGCCCGAAGTCGGCGAAGCCGAAGCGGCGCGCTGGTGGAATACCGAGGTGAAGAAATTTCGGCCGCTGCCACCGGTCTTTGTCAACGATGCGCCGGTGAAACAAAACGTTAAAGAGGGCAAAGACGTCAATCTCAAAATGTTCCCCTGGGCCCGCTGGCATGAGAAAGATGGCGGCGGGTACATGTGCGCCACCTCGACCGTCACCCGCGACCCGGCAAGCGGTTACATCAACGTCGGCTCCTATCGCTTTAAGTTGATCGATGAGACCACTTGCGTCGGGCACATGGCTTCAGGACATCACGGCGACATCATCAGCAAACAATATTGGAAACAGGGAAAGGCATGTCCAGTGGCGATTTCGCTGGGACAGGAGCCGTCGATCCTTATCGCCGCCGGCGACAACGCCGCTTGGGGGCATTGTGAATACGATTATGCCGGTTGGCTGCGCGGCGCGCCCGTCGAAGCAACCAAAGGCGTTTATGCCGACCTGCCGATTCCGGCCACGGCGGAGGCTGTGCTCGAAGGCGAGATTGTTCCGCCGAAGGCGGGCGTTGCGATCGAAGGACCGTTTGGCGAGATGGGTGGTTATTACGGCGACGCCAGCCCGTCGTCGCTGATAAAAATTCACGCCGTGCTCTACCGTGAC